>CADCTM010000274.1 GCA_902805485.1 uncultured Coleofasciculus sp.
TGTTAAAGTATCGCTGCCCTTTCCACCATTAAGGGAGTCATTGCCATCTCCACCATACAGAACATCCTCGCCATCGTCATCGAGGCTAAAGACTAGCTGAGAATTACCATAAAGGCTGTCATCGCCAGCTCCACCATAAATGGTGTCGTTGCCCCAGTTTCCTCTATATGAATCAGCACCAGCTTCTCCGATGAAGACATCATCGCCATCTGTGCCCGCTTGGATGAAGATAAAGTCTTCTAACAAAGATACCTGTGTAGTGTCTCGCACAACGGCAAACAAATTGTCTTGGTAGTAGACTGCTGTATCTAAAGCCCTCCAACCAGATATGTTTTGAGTCTGATCTATTGAGTAATCGCTGAGACTGCCAACGACCGAAATTTTATCGCCTTGGTTTCGCTTGAAGTCTGCAATAGTAGCGACCGAGGAAATATCTACATAAGTACCCGGGGAATCAGTAAAGCCTCCAACACCAAAGATATCGGCTCCAGCACCACCTCTCATGGTGTCATTTCCCGCTACTCCAAACAGCAGGTCATTGCCATCTCCACCAGAAAGGGTGTCATTGCCTGACCCGCCATAAATGGTATCATCCCCTCCAAAGCCAAAAGCTAAAATGGGTTCTGTACCATAAAAGCCGTCATAGTAATTATCGTTTCCAGACGTTCCAAAATATGTAGTCATCGTAAGTCACTCCTTACGTTGCAGTGGAATAACAAATTGCTAGCCCTTCAAGACTTCTCAGCTATAGCGGCAGAAGTTACGCAAGCTTTTACAAAAGGTTACAACTGCATCTTTAACCTTATGCTTGACCACAAGAAACTAGTAGTACCCATATGGGTACTGTTAAGTAAGAGTTACTAAATGTTTCCTTCTTGTCCCCTTTATCTCTCCTATCTTCCTAATAAGCAGTTAGTAAAAAATGCCACCACCAACAATTGTGACAATCTCAATTTTGTCGCCTTCTTGCATCAAAGTCTCAGACCAAAACTGCCGATGCAAAATCTCGCCATTATATTCCACCGCAATTAGACGTGGATTTAAGCCTAGTTCTTCAAGTAATTGAGGAAGCGGCGTTTGAGGCGAACAGGTACGAGATTCACCGTTAACTTGTAGAGTAATCTGAGCGATGTTATTAAACATAACCTTAAGAAATGCGACCATCTAAACTGCGGACAGTTTGCACTCGTGTCAGTTGGGAGAGAAAGTACTGAGTCACCAAAGTTGGTTGCTCCGCTTGCATAATTGCTCGGACAATTGCCACTCGCTCGGCGCCAGCATTCAAGACATCATTAACATTATTCGGGTCAATTCCCCCGATCGCAAACCAAGGAATCGCCGCATTTTTCGCCGCATACTGCACGTATTCTAGTCCTGCCGCCGCTTTACCCGCTTTCGTCGGCGTTTCATAAACCGGCCCCACACCAATATAATCTGCCCCTTCCGCGATCGCTCGTTGCATTTCATCCTGATTTGTGGTAGAACGACCAATCAAACGTTGAGTTCCCAATAATTGCCGTGCCAAAGCGATAGGGACATCCTGTTGTCCCAAATGCACTCCATCCGCATCAACTGCCAGCGCCAAATCCACCCGGTCATTCATAATAAACAATGCCCCGTAATGATGACATAGCTGACGCAGCTTCTGAGCATAAGCCAGCCTCAGCGCATCATCTGCCGTTTTCTCTCGGTACTGCACCAGGGTTAAACCGCCTTGGAGTGCTGCTTCTACCGTTTCAAAAAGCTGTTCGGAAGCAGAGGTAACGAGATATAAAGGCGATCGCGCCAGCAATTGATGACGACGATACACTAATAAACTGCTCTCCAAGGTATAAACCCGATAGCGCATCTGCTTAAACGCCATGCCCATATCAGGTTTATAAAGTTTGCCATACTCTTCCAAAACCCGCAGCGCTTCTTCCACACGGCAAAGATTCGCCTGTAATAATTGTTCAATACCAGAGCGTTGTTCTTCCTTAGGATGCGTCAATTCCGTACCCGGATCACCCGGCGTATCCCGTGCCTCCCGCAATTCTTGCGTATGCCATTTTGCCAACTCCTGACGCATTTCCTTGCATTCACCCGCCATCGCCGCACTATTAAGCCCAAAACGACACCATTCCTCAATAATTCGCAAGCCTTCTCTCGCTCGGTCTAAATTGGCATCTAAAATGCGGTAGATAGCCGGTTGCCATTTACTTTGGCCATATTGCTCTCCCATTGCCAACTACTCCATTATTTTCAATTCTTTACAGGGCATACATTTGTGCTAACGATTCGTTAAAAAACGCTTTTATAATCACGAACATCCAAGTTTACAGCACACCGATTACTCTGACGCACACTCATTGTATTAACGATTGAATATGGAATTAGTAATTTTTATTGGTTTGCAAGCGAGTGGTAAGAGTACATTTTTTCACAAAAACTTTGCCACAACCCACAATCTCGTTAGCAAAGACTTGATGCCTAACAACAAAAATCGTGCCAGAAGGCAGGCACAACTTATCGAACAAGCATTACAAACTGGGCATTCTGTAGTTGTCGATAACACTAATCCCACAATAGAGGATCGTGCATCCCTCATTCAGTTGGGCAAGGTACACAAAGCCGAAATTATCGGATATTACTTCCAATCTCACGTTAGCCGTTGCCTGGAACGAAATCAACAGCGCCTAGGTAAAGAAAAAGTTCCAAATGTGGGAATTTATGCCACAAGTAGAAAACTCGAACGCCCCACTATTGCAGAAGGCTTTGACAAGCTTTTCTACGTCAAAATTGCTGATAATACTGATTTTGATATTTGCCCGTGGAGTGATTCGGAGTTTGCCGATGGATAGCGATGGATTTGAAGAACGAATGCACGAACTTGAATACTTCCATTCTCTGCGTCTTTTACCTAGTGCCTGGGTGATAATTCGTGTTGATGGTCGCAGTTTTTCACAATTTACCAAATCACACTTTGAAAAACCATTTGATGTCGAGTTTCATAAGTTAATGGTGCAAACCGCTGCGGCATTATTAGAAGAACTCCACGGTATTTACGCCTACACCGAAAGCGATGAAATCTCTGTGTTATTTCCTCCAAGCTGGGAGTTATTTGACCGAAGTTTAGAAAAAATTGTCTCAATTTCTGCTAGTATTGCCAGTGCAAAGTTTACTCACGCCTCTCAAATTGTCGTCAGTTTTGATAGTCGCGTTTGGCTGGGCGTCAACTCGTCTCAAGTAATAGATTATTTCCGTTGGCGACAGGCAGATGCCACACGCTGCGCCTTAAATGGTTGGTGTTACTGGATGCTCAGAAAATCAGGCGAAACAGCAAGGAAGGCAACAAAGATATTAGATAGCGAAACTGTTGCCTTCAAAAAAGAATTACTTTTTCAAAATGGAATTAATTTCAATGAATTACCCGCATGGCAGCATCGCGGCGTCGGTTTATATTGGGAAGAGTATCAAAAACAAAACTACAATCCGATTGAAGAAGAAGAAACTTTAGTAACACGGCATCGCATTAAGCTCCAGGAAAATATGCCGATAAAAGATGAACATACTGAGTTTCTCCGCCGTTTCCTTAATATTGAATAGAGCGGCGGATAACTTAAATTTTAAATCTTATACAAATTTTGCCAAAGTGTGCCCCACTCTCCATATAAGCCAAGGCTTCACGGGCAGACTCAAAATCAAATAATTGAGCAATTACAGGCTTCATTTTATGTAATTCAATCGCCAGATTCATTGCCTCAAACATCTCGCGACTGCCGACATAAATTCCCTGTACACGAATGTTTTTGTGGAGAATCGAAGCGGTACTAATTTCTCCACTTACACCTGTTAGTACGCCAATCAAACTAACACCACCCCCAACACGCACAGCACGGAGAGATTTATTTAATGTACCAGCACCGCCAACTTCCACAACATGATCAACCCCAACGCCATCAGTAAGTTTCCAAACTTGTTCGTCCCAGTTGGGTGTTGTTTTATAATTAATGCCTTCAACTGCACCCAACTGACGCACTCGCTCTAATTTTTCATCACTGCTAGAAGTTGCAATTACACGCGCCCCCACGAGTTGGGCAAAGACGGATACACCGCCCGTCCCCTGCACTAAAATTGTGTCGCCAGCCTTCAATTTTCCCTCGGTAATTAAAGCGTGCCAAGCTGTAACCGCCGCGCAAGGTAAAGCCGCCGCTTCTTCATTAGATAAATGCTCTGGCACATGAACTACACCGTCTTCATGTAGCGTTACATATTCCGCCAGCAAGCCATCAATTGCTCCCCCTGATGCTGATTTTGACTTTTGATCAGAAAATTCACCCGCTACCCAGGTTTGCATGAATGTACCCGCAACGCGATCGCCTATTTTTACCCGCACACGCTCCCTCGCCTACCCCAACTACTTCCCCCACACCATCCGACAATGACACCAAGGGCAACTGCTGCTTGGAATTGTATGCGCCTTTAACGGTAAGCAAGTCACGATAATTTAAGGAAGCGGCTTGCATTTTAATCAAGACTTGCCCAAACTTGGGCTGAGGCTCATTTCGTTGGGTAAGTGTGAGGGCGTCTAAGCCTTCTAGGGCTTGAATTTCCCAGGCTTTCATAACAGCTCCAGTTATTCGCTTGTTCTAAATTAAAGGAAATTTCCGGTGCAAAACAGACTTACTCAACAAATCCAGTTCATTATCGAAATCGATAAGCTCAAAGGTATCTTGCGGCAAACACTACTAATAGATGAGTCGCGCCGTGAAAATAGTGCCGAACATTCCTGGCATCTCGCAATGATGGCAATTTTACTCGCTGAGTATGCTCCGTCTGAGGATATTGATGTGTTGCGGGTGATCAAAATGTTACTAATTCATGACTTAGTAGAAATTGATGCAGGCGATACGTTTTGCTATGACGTGCAGGCTAACCAAAATAAAGCAGCGCGGGAAGTCGAAGCGGCAACTCGACTGTTTGGACTGCTACCAGAAGAACAAGGCATCGAACTGAGAAGCCTTTGGGAGGAGTTTGAAGCACAACAGACAACGGAAGCACGGTTTGCCGCCGCCCTAGACCGCTTGCAGCCCCTGGTACACAATCAACAAACCAGAGGTGGAACCTGGCGGATTCATGGTATCACCCGCGAGCAGGTATTGCGACGGATGCATCCGGTTAAAGACGGGGCGCCTGATTTATGGCCTTTTGTTGAGCAAGTCATTGAGGATGCGATTGCTGTAGGTTATTTATCCGAATAGCCCAAGAATATTCTCCGGTCAATTTTAAATTTGTCAGGGTTATCGAGGTGACACTTTGTATTAAACCAATATGCCGCCTGTCACTCGCTAATTGGTTTTGGGATTGATTGCAATGTCACAATAGAAGAGCTGGTGTAAGGGCGCACTCTACTTCCGTCTCGAAGCTCAACACCTACAATCTTGCGATCGCAATGCAAACTAACTTAAAGATCGAATTACTGGAGCAACTGATTGATTCGCTTCAAGCTTGTTTTTCGGCAGAAGAGGCATATACGGTCATTGAACCATTGATGCAGCAACTCTTCCCAGATGTCGCCGGAGCCATTTATGTTGTAACTCCGTTCACAAATCAGTTACAAGCGATCGCAACTTGGGGTTCAATACCCTTAACTAGCGATCGCATCTTTACGAACCATGAGTGCCTTGCGCTACAGCGAAAAAAAATCCATTTAGTTGAAGACACTCACCACGGTTTGCGCTGTCAACATATTCGCTCCAATTTTCTACCCGTTGAAACCTGTTGTGTCCCTATGACGGTGCATGGCGATACCTTGGGGGTATTGTACGTCAGTTCACTGCATCGGGGACAAATCAGCGTTGCCGAACAACTAGCGGTGAGTGTTGCTAAACATATCGGTTTGGCATTAGCTAACCTCAGACTCCGGGACACCCTCAACAACCAGAGTTTTCGCGATCCACTCACCAAACTCTACAATCGACGGTATCTGGAGGAATGCCTAGAACGTGAGATTCGTCGGTCTGAGCCTGACCCTCAGCCTTTAGGTATTATCTTATTTAACGTCAATCGCTTGCAGGATTTTATTAATACCTATGGTCAGGCAGCCGGCGATCTGCTATTACGAGAACTAGGTTTGTTCTTGCTAAACCGTATTCGTCCCTCAGATCTTGCTTGCCGCTATCGAGGTGATGAATTCTTGATCATGTTACCAGAAACGTCTTTGGAAGCTACCCAAGCGCAAGCAGAACTCTTGCGACAGAGCATTAAGCAGATGGATGTCGTATATAAGGACTACATTCTTGACTCAATTACGATTTCTTGTGGCGTCGCGAGTTATCCTGAACATGGCAGGACAGGAAAGTCCGTGATAGAAGCTGCGAAAGTGGCATTGAATTGTGCTAATGAACAAGGGAGCAATCGCCTTGTGACGGCTTCAGTATTAGAACCTGTAGGGTAAAAGTAAGTGCATAGCGATCGGGAGTCGGGGAAACCGCTACCCCATCCCCCTGTAGGGGATGCTACCCTAAAGACAGCAGGGGTGCATCCTAAAAAACAATGCTATGACGCCCCAGCTATTGAAGTTAAATTTCGCTAGAGCGAGGAATGCTAAGTGGTTGCCACTCCCGAAAAACAGCAACAAATAACAGCCCCAAATGCTAGCGGTAATGACCGCGTTGCGGTGTTACTGATGGGTTATGGTGAAGTCGAAAGCTACGAAGACTTTGCCAACTACAACGAACAAGCTTTAAATTTACTTACTGCCAAATTTGCGCCTGTACCAACTTGGGTATATCCACCCTTGGCGAAGCTTTTGGCAATTTTTGACTTCCACGAGTGGGGACACCAGCACGGTAACTTTATTTCCCCTCACAATAAGATTTTTGAACAGCAACGAGCGGGGATTGAAAAAAACCTTCAAGAAAAATGGGGCGAGCGCGTTAAAGTTTTCAAAGCTTTTAACTTCTGTGCGCCTTTCCTTCCCGAACAAGTCCTCACAGAAATTAAAGCCGAAGGTTTTGACAAACTGTTAATTTATCCTTTATTAGTTGTCGATTCAATCTTCACTAGCGGCATTGCGGTTGAGCAAGTTAACAATGCCTTAGTTTCTCTAACAGATGGCAGTGAACATTGGATTAAAGGACAGCGTTATATCCCGTCGTTTTATAACGAACCTGATTACATTGAGTTAGTTGCACGACTGGTTGAAGAGAAAATTGCCAAAGATTTAGCCGTCGCACACCTGCCTTCACAAACTGGTATCGTGTTGATGAACCACGGATGCCCCCATGAGGCAAAAGGCTTTACTTCTGGAATTGTCGAAAGTCAGGCAATGTATGAACTTGTCAGGGAAAAATTGATGTACAAATTTCCCTTAATTTCAGTAGGCTGGTTGAATCATCAAACACCATTAATTAAATGGACACAACCAAATGCTGAATTAGCGGCGCAAAATTTGATTGATTTAGGTGCAACTGCGATCGTTTATATGCCGATTGGTTTTGCCACAGAAAATCATGAAACGCTGCTAGATGTCCATCACATTACCCATGCTTTAAAGCGCCGCAATCCTCATGTTACTTATGTGGAAATGCCTTGTGTAAATGACCATCCTGATTTCTTAAAGATGGCAGCAAATTGGGCAAATCCTCAAATTGAAGCGCTGCTTTCAGAGCAAGCTGTAGCGGTTAATCCTCAGTTAGCAGCAGTACAGGCAACTCATCACCATCATCACGATCATGACGATCATGGTCACAGCCATTCTGAGCATTCCCATCATCATTAGAAATGGCGATTATTAAGACCTTGTAATTGAAAAATAAGGATATTATCGCCATTTTCTGTTGGATGCCGTACATCTGTAGGAGCGCACGGCAGTGCGCCCCTACAAATCGGTGTATCAGACTATTTTTAATCAATTACAAGAAAAACCCTTCCGACTCCAACGCCTCAATCATCTGAAGACCACGCGGATCACCTACTTTTAAAAGCGCTGCTTTGGCATCTTCCTGAACCCCCATCTCTTCATCCTCGGCAAAGGCTTCAATCAGAGCATCAATTGCACCGGCGTAGACAGCATTAGAGGGCAGTTCCCGGCAGATTTGACCTAACGACCAAGCACAGTTGCTTCTGACTGCGGCTACAGGGTCTTGCCGTAACGCCGTAATTAGGGGTGGAATCGACGCCACCATATCTTCATACTGTAGTTGAGCCATTTGTGATAAGGAACTCGCTGCCCACAAGCGCACGGCAGAAATATCCGTTTTGAGGGCATCAGTTAGGGTTGGCAAGGTACGGCGATCACGACAGTTCCCTAATGCCCAAACTACACCTTTTCGCACATAACCATTCCAATCGTGATTGAACTGGTTAATCAACGGTTCCACTGCAGTGGAACTAGGATTTCGCCCAAGAGCATAGGCAGCACTGACTCGCACCAACGGACAAACATCTTTCAACAGGTGAATCAGATGCGGAATTGCCCGCTCATCTTGAATTTCACAAAAAGCACGCGCTGCCAGCATTCGTTGCGGCGTTTCGTGTGCCGTTAACAATGCCAGCATCGCTTCAGGGTCGGGCTTTTGAGCTTCTGACTCGGCATCAAGCGGCTCTATGTCATCTAGAGGGCTTTCTAGCTCAACCGCCACATCGAGTACGCTCAGATCGTCATCATCATACATACCTGATAAAGTATCGTATCCAAACGGATTACACCAGTCTTTTTCGGCAACACTTCACAATAGAAGGTCGCAAAACGTTAAGAAAACTAACGTTCACCCGCTGATTTATGAGATTCAAAACCCGAATTTGGTATTGGTAATAGTAGACGACACCAAGATCCTGCTCGATCTAAAGTTTTCAAATGTACTTAATTACAGGGGGGACAGTGTGACCGACCACCTAGAGCCTTATCGACGGATGGCTCGTTCTATTCGATTTTTTCCCCCATCGGCATTAAAACAGCCAATTCCACAGCCGATAACTGCGCCAGTGACACCCTCGTCAGTGGTTGAGGATTGGGGGAAGAAAACGAGTTCTAACGCTCCTGTCAAGCCAATAGAGCCACCGATTGATCCGTCAGATTATGTGGCAGCCTTAGTGCATGAGGCGGTTTGGAAGCCGACGGTGCTACCAGCTACTTATACGATTCCAGAGAATATAGGCGATCGCATTAGCCGTCTGTCGGCGTCTAAGCCTGTAAATTCGGTTATCCAACCAACAAGTCCTCAACCCGCTCTTAATGGCACTGCTGTGAACCGCAGTGAAACTTACCAGACTAATACCGAC
The DNA here is from genome assembly GCA_902805485.1 of uncultured Coleofasciculus sp. Classification (GTDB taxonomy): domain Bacteria; phylum Cyanobacteriota; class Cyanobacteriia; order Cyanobacteriales; family Coleofasciculaceae; genus CADCTM01. The sequence goes on from CADCTM010000274.1 coordinate 9,265, forward strand.
AGGCTAGTATATGATGCCCAACGGCAAGTCTACGCGCTAGCATCCACGATTGTTGCCGAACCTGTTGAAGCCGAAGCAGCAACTTCAGAAGAAGCCGTTACGCTTGTTGAAGAACCTGTTGAAGCGCCAGAAGCAGCAACTCCAGAAGAAGCCGTTACGCTTGTTGAAGAACCTGTTGAAGCGCCAGAAACAACTCCAGAAGAAGCCGTTACGCTTGTTGAAGAACCTGTTGAAGCGCCAGAAACAACTCCGGAAGAAGCCGTTACGCTTGTTGAAGCACCAGAAACAACTCCTGAAATCATTGCTGCTCCAGACACCCCAGTTGAAGCAGAAGATGCTCAACCACCAACCTTTTTAGAGAAGGTTTCCTCTGTAATTGATGCTGTTTCGACAGCTTTCATGAATCCAGACGCGGATCGGAAGGATAATGAAGCTGTAGCAGAAGCAGTACAGTTAAATCCAGAAGGAATTGAAACGCCTGCCACGGAAAGCAATGAGCCTGAGACAACTGATGCCTCAGCGACGCTCACAGAACCCGTACAAGCGCCTAGTCTTTTGGATCGAGTCTCCGCTGCAGTGGAGGCAGTTGCAACCACATTCAAAGACCCAGATTCTGACAAAAAGAATCCAGAGGTAGTAGAAGCGACAGCAGCACCCGAAAAAGCCTTAGACAGCAAAACAACTGCGGTAACTTGTCCTGCCTGTGGTTCTACCGAGTTGCGGAAAAATGGGCGTCGTCAAGGCAAGCAACGATATGCTTGTAAAGATTGTGGCAGGCAGTTTGCAACGGCTGATGCTGAGGCAGAGGATAAACCGAAGAGTCAGGAAAGCTCCACTGTTGAGGCGTCACTAGTCAAAGAATCTCAGCCGACTCTAGAAGTGCCTGAGATTTCCTCTAATTCTGCCAAGAGTGGAAGCAAGAAGGCAAAAGCCAAAGGATTTGGTGCTTCCAAAAAGTCAAAGTAGGGGGTTACAAAGTGGAAAATGTTGATTGAATCGAAGGTTTATTTTCATTCTTCACTTCCCCCATTGAAAATCGCTATAAGGATTTAACCATCCAGAGGGATTGAGTTTGGTAGCCTAACTGCTGGTAGAGATTTAGTGCAGGTTGGTTGGATTGAAAGACTTGCAGCCCAATTTGGCGATCGCCTCTTGCCCTCGCCCAATCTTCGGCATATCGCATTAGCGCCGAGCCAATTCCCTGGCGGCGATATTCTGGCATGACATACAGCAAAAAAATATGGGAATGGCGATCGCCTTTTAACTGATCAACCGCATTCCCTAGCCAAAGACAAGCCACTGGCTGACTCGGCGGCACAACTGGCAGGTAGTCGAAACTGACTGGATTAACATCAACCCACCATAAAGGCGTTGCGCTCGAAAAATACTGTTGAACCGTTACCTGTAAATGAGAAAAATCATTTTGTTCCGGAAAAAGCTCATGGTAACTCAGTTGAATAAAATTCACCAAAGTTGCCCGTTCCCGGAGCGAGCCAGTACGTAGCTGATAACCTGCTAATAGTTGATTAGACAAAGCATGCCATTGAAAATTAAGGAAGCGAGTTAGCTGAAGTTGGCGCATTTGCAGCGTCTAAAGGTGGTAATCCGGCTGGATCAAGTTTCGCTGCTGGCTTAGAGGCTGACTCAACCTCTTCAATTGGTGCCGGGGAAGCCATATCTGCGGGTAAAAAAATCCGAGCGCTGACTGCTACTAACGCCACGCAAAACACCAGCACAATCAGGAAGGGAAGAATATATTGACGAAAAATAGCCATATTAATCGCTACACGAGCAAAAACGTTTCTGAAAACTGAGCTAAAGATTTGTAAAGCCTAAAGCCCACGTTGTTTAGTTTAACGATTTTTCGGGAATTCGAGGAAAGGTGTTATCGGCGATCGCGTTCTAATTCCTCAATTACGCTCTGCCAATACCAATCTTCCCACCGATTGGGATACATTTGTCTAGCTTGGTCAACTAACCGTTCTGCTCTGGCACGATCGCCTGATAGCATCCTGATCAGTCTGCTTTGGAGTTCCCAATCCGGTGACATTACGCTGGGGTAGATACGTCTTCTTCGCCGAACGAACGGTTCCTCAAGGGATTTCTCAATAGGCTCACGGGGTATTTCTCTTACCACAGGTGACTGCTGGTTCTTGAGTAACTCAAACAGAACGTAAAGCAGGATGGCAGTTGCCGCTAGGAGAAAAACTGCTAGTAATAAAGTGAATAAGTCAATTGGCAAAAACCCTCTAATCAACTGGGCTATCACATAACCCAGTAAGGCCGAAGCAATTAACGCCGCAAAAAGGACAAGCGTTCCGATAAAAATTGGTAGATTAAACCTCATAAGTCTTCTTCTTTATCATTAAGCCTAGGATTTGATGCTGGTTGTGGGTTCCAAGGGGCAAAGACTGGCAGTAGCAATAATCCTGGTAGCGCTGCGACGATACTAATTAGGAAAAACGACGACCAACCCGTCGCTTTTGCCAAAGTGCCAGCCGGGGCGACTAAAATATCACGACTAACTGCCATCAAACTAGAAAGCAAAGCATACTGAGTTGCCGAGAAACGCGGGTTACAAAGACTCATTAAAAAAGCCACAAAAGCCGCCGTCCCCAAACCTCCACAAAAATTTTCAATATTAATTGTTAGCACCAGCACAGAATAGTTTTTCCCAGCTTGTGCCAAAACAAAATATGCGAGGTTACTGACAGCTTGGAGGAAACCAAAAACCCAAAGCGATCGATTGATGCCAATTTTACTGAGGAATGCCCCACCCGCAAGTGTCCCAACAATCGTTGCCAGCAGTCCCATCCCCCCTTGAATTGCGCCAATGTCAGTCTGAGTAAAGCCTAAACCCGTGTTCGGCAACAAAAACGGCGTAGACATATTATTAACCAAAGCATCGCCGAGTTTGTAGAGGACAATGAACAATAAGATTAAGACGCCTCTGAGTACACCGGAACGCTGGAAAAATTCAATAAAAGGCAAGCTGACGGCATCTGCTAATGATGCAGGGGGCTGTTCCTGATTTTTCGGTTCCGGTGCCCACAACGACGTTAATAGCCCCACTGCCATGAAAATAGACATTAACAGGTAAACAGTCTGCCACGGCATTCTATCAGCAAGAATCAGCGCCAACGAACCCGTTACCAATAAGGCGATACGATACCCCAAAACCGCAACAGCAGCACCTGCCCCCAGTTCCCATTTTTCCAGAACATCAGTACGATAGGCATCAAAAGCAATATCTTGAGAAGCACTGAAGAAGGCAATGAGTACCGCATTAAAGGCGAGGAATTGTAAGGCTTGACGCGGTTGTTGCAACGCCATTGCCGCGATCGCGAAAATTAATGCCACCTGCATCAAAACTAGCCAACCCCGCCGACGCCCCAAAAATGGTGGTACAAATCGGTCTAGCAGCGGCGACCAGATAAACTTTAACGAGTAAGGTACGCTGACTAAGCTAATTAACCCAATTGCCTTAAGATCGACGCCTTCGATACTCATCCAGGCTTGCAACGTCTTACTCGTTAAAAATAAAGGTAAGCCAGAGGCGAAGCCTAAAAATAATAAAGCCACCATCTTGCGGCTTTGAAAAACTTGTAAAGATGATTGAATTGTTTTCACGGGCGTCGGCGATGAGAAATTAACTTAATGATTCAAGGAACTGTACTTCCCCTGAGACTAGTCGATTGTGGCTACAGTAGCAATGAATTGCACTATTTTGCACACTCCTCCGCTTAAAAGACGGAGGAGTGTCAAAATTT
>CADCTM010000275.1 GCA_902805485.1 uncultured Coleofasciculus sp.
CTTGCTGTTTCCACCCCTTCCGCAACAATCTTTAAATTCAGACTACGAGCCATTTGGAGAATAGCGGTTGTAATAGCGGCATCTTTTTCATCTTTCGTTACTTCAGAAACAAAAGAGCGGTCTAGCTTCAAAGTATCAAAGGGAAATTGTCTTAAATAACTTAGAGAAGAATAACCAGTCCCAAAATCATCAATTGAAATCTGAATACCGATCGCTTTTAGCTCACCTAACGTTTCAATCGCTCCTTCAGGATTGCACATTAGAGCGCTTTCTGTAATCTCTAATTCCAAATAGCTAGGATCGAGTCCAGTTTCTTTAAGCGTATCTATAACTAACCCGCTGAGATTCGGTTGATTAAACTGATGCCCTGACAAATTTACAGCAATTCGTAACGAGGAAAAATTAGCATCTTGCCAAACTTTGGCTTGAGCGCAAGCTGTCTTTAAAACCCACTCTCCCAAAGGGACAATAAAGCCCGTTTTCTCTGCCATCGGCACAAATTCCCCCGGCGAGACTGAACCCCGCGTGGGATGATACCAGCGCACTAAAGCTTCTGCCCCCTGAATTCGTCCGGTTCGGGGATTGACTTTGGGCTGATAGTAAAGTTGAAATTCTTCCCGTTCCAAAGCTTGGTGCAGTTCAAGTTCCAACAACAAAGCTTCTTCGGATTTGGCGCCAATTGAAGCGATATAAAATTGATAAGGTGTCTTTCCGGGTTTTCTGGCATCCTCCCGCGCCGTACTCGCCTGTTTGATTAAAGTATCCAAATCTCGACCATCGCGCCCATAGAAGGCGATGCCGATTTTAGCGGTGAGGACGATTTCATGGACATCTACAAGGAACGGTGTAGAGAAGGCGTCTAAAAGGGTTTGGGCAGTTTCTGCGACTTCCAGGCGATGATGGGTTGTTCTGAGAAGGATTGCAAATTGGGCGGCACCAAGATGAGCAACGATGTCTTGCGTACCAACACATTCCTGCAAGCGTTCGGCAACAGCTTGGAGTAATAAGTCACCACTGGCATCTCCTAAAGTACTGTTAATTCGATGCAGTTCTTCCAAACCGATGGAGAGGATGGGTATTTGGGGACGTTTATGTTTTTGAGCGAGTTGCTGATTAAACTGCTCTTGCAGTACGAGTCGATTGGGGAGATTTGTTAAGTGGTTGTAATGCAGTAAATGATTGAGTTGGTCTTGGGCTTGTTTGAGTTGTAGGGTATGTTTTTGAGTGAGGTTTTCGTGTTTTTGGAGTCGAGAGGCGATCGCTTCTAGCAGTTCACCACGGCTAAAGGGTTTGGTTAAGTAATCATCTGCCCCCATATTCATCGCCTGACGCCAATCAGCGCGATCGGCTTTTGCTGTCAGGAATATAAAGGGAATTGTGGCAGTAATTGGGTCTTGTTGTAATGCCTTCAAAACTCCGTAGCCATCTAACTCAGGCATCAAAATGTCGCAGATAATCAAGTCAGGCTGATGAGTTTGAGCAAGTTCGACGCCACGGATGCCATTTTCTGCACCGAGCGCCTGAAAGCCCTCCGCGCTTAGAAGTTTGAGAAGATTAATCCGAATTGCACGTTCGTCTTCAATTACAAGAATCTTATTCATTAGTTGTTGCCTTGACTGGGTGAAATACGGTGCGCGAACACTTCTTGACACTTTCTCTTTGCGAAGAGAGCAATATTGATGCCATCAATTCATTTCGCTTGCTGTTCTAGCTAACAAACGGTTGGGTGGCAAGTTTCGTTTCATAAGGAGCGATCAAGAAAGGATTTTTTAAAGGCAGTGTCACTGTAAAGCTTGTTCCTAAGCCAACTTCACTATCTACGGTAATGCTCCCGCCGTGGATGTCAACGCACTGCTTTACAATCGCTAATCCCAATCCTGTCCCAGCAATCGCGCCGACGTTTTTTGCTCGATGGAAAAACTCAAACAGTCGCGGTTGGTCTTCTTTTGGTATGCCAAGTCCTCGATCTTGGATCTGAAAAACCGCTCTGTCACCCTGACTTGTCAGTTCAAAGTTGATTGTGCTACCAGCAGGAGAATACTTAATCGCATTGGATAGTAAGTTAAACAGCAGTTGCTTGAGCAGTTTTTTATCCATGCAAGCTAATAACGTTTGTTGGGGACAGGCAAAGGTGATGGAAGCTGGAGTCAAAATTTGTTGGGAGTCTATGGTTGTTGGTTTACAGTTTGCTCCCCGCTCAATTTGGGCAACCAAATGCTGACAAAATGACTTGAGATCCAGTGGTTCGGGATTGAAGCGGAGTTGTCCGGCGTCCGCTGTTCCAATAAATAAAATGTCTTCTAATAAATGAAGCATTTCTTTAACGGAGTCTTGAATTAAATGCAACTGTTCGATTTTTTCCTCTTTAGTCCATTCGTAATATTCCAGCAACTCGGCGGTGGACATAATTGTTGTCAGTGGTGTGCGGAATTCATGGGAGGTAATGGAGATAAATCGGGATTTGAGATCGCCGAGTTCTTTTTCTTTTGCCAAGGCGTTTAAAATCTCGGCTTCGGCTTGTTTGCGTTCTGTGACATCTTCGGCTAAACCGGCAATGCGGGTGACAACTCCTGCTGGGTTGCGGATCAAAAAGGAGCGCATCCAGATCCAGCGTACTAAGCCATCTGGTCGCACAATCCGATAGTCTATCTCAAAATTTTGCTTTTTTTGGAGATGTTGTTTTGAAGTAGAGATTACGCGAGCGCGATCTTCTGGATGTACGCTGCCGAACCAGGACAAGGGTTTTTGGTAAAGGCTTTGTGTTGTTCGTCCCCAAACTTCTTCATAAGCGGGACTGATGTAGAGCATTTGGTTGAGTTCAGGAGTTGTTAGGAAGAAGACTTCACGAATGTTTTCTGTCAACTGACGAAACTTTTGTTCGCTGGATCGCAGTTCTTGTTGCGTATGTTTGTAGTCTGTGCTGTCGTAGATTACGCCATCTAACCACAGCAAATTGCCATGTGTATCAAAGACGCCTTGTCCTTTGTCGTAAAACCATCTCACACTGTTATCGGCATGAATTGTCCGGTACTCAATTACATATGGTTGTTTTTGAGCTAGACAGTTTGAGATAACTGTTTCAACTCGCGATCGATCTTGTGGATCAATTAAACTGGCGAAGCTTCTGACGTGATTATGTACTATGTCAGCAGCCGGATAAGCGGATGTTTTTTCAATCCCTTGACTGATAAACTTTATTGTCCAATTGGAATCGTGCTGGCGGCGATACACAATACCAGGGATGTTGGCGACTAAGGAACGAAATCGTTCTTCACTTTCCCGGAGTGCGGCTTCGCTCAAACGACGTTCTGTAATGTCGTAAAGAGTGCCACAAGTGCCGATAATTGTCTCATCTGTATCGAAGGCTAATTGAGCAAATACTTCAATCCAGCGGTAAGTCCCAAGAGACGTTAGGTAACGAACTTCGTGGCGGCAG
>CADCTM010000276.1 GCA_902805485.1 uncultured Coleofasciculus sp.
TATTCATCTACCAAAAGGAAGAGATTGGATGAGATGCAATATTTATTTACAAGTTTTTTTAAATAACGCAGGCTAAAGCAAATAACTGAAAGCGATCGCTCGTGCATAAGCGGCATGATTGCCTAACAGGTGAAAGCCAAAAACTGATGAAATTAACTGTAATCCTTGGCTAACTGAATATACAAGTTGAGCGAAAAAGCCTAAATCAAGAGCCGTTGATTGAAATAATCCATGCCGCAGGCTACTAAATCCGAATAAAATTAGGCTACTGAGGCTAACAACCCAAGTTAGATAAGAAATGGAGCTTAGAAGAACTAACGCAAACGGTTTTTCTTTCATTTAATTCAGCACTTTTTATGCTACCCAAAGTTGTTGAGCAAATCTAATCGCAAAGCTTGCCAAAACGATCGCAAAAAAGCTCATTATCGGATATCCCAAACGCGGATAACGAGCCAGTAAGATACCATAAGCAACGCTCAGAGATACAATACCGTAAGCGTAGCGATCAACAGAAATCGTCCGTCCCGCGTTCAAAAGCAAGGCAAAGGCAAAAAAGCCATAAACAACGACAACCCGGCTAAGTTGACTTCTTAAGCACCAGAGTAAATAGATTCCACCAAAGACGATGACTGGTTTCAGCAAGCGATCGCCTGCCAAAAGCCACAATAAGAACAATAGAATACAAAAAACATAGCCGACTTTAATCGAACCAAGGCGTTGGCGGAAGTACCATAAAAGCGAGGTAGCAGCACAAATTACCAGAAATAGCAACCCATGTGTCGGATTTTTAATCGCGCCTGTAGTCGCATCAATTGAGCCAACGACAGCTTGCCGGATTATCCTCAACCACTCCTGCCACGCAAACCCTCTGGTGCCTCCCCATGCCTGTTGGACATGGACAAACGCCAAAAAATCGCCAAAACGTAACCAACAATAGCCACTAAATAGCAGCAGCCCCAAACTCGTGGCTAAACTAGCAAGATAAGCTGGTGTCTTTCTGCCTTCCCGCCATGCCACAACCAGAAATGCTGGGACAAGCATCGCCCCAGTAACGCGCGTTGCACTCGCCAACGCCCCCCACAACGCTACCCTTGCATACTGCTGTTTCTCGAATGCCCGTAACGCCGACGTACTGAGCAACAAAAACAGTCCCTCTGTATAAATTACAGTGCCATAAAGCGAAAACGGACACCATGCCAAAGTCGCCGTTGTCCACCGCGCCGCACTTGTCCCATGACGCTCTTCTACCCAACTGTAGACAAGCATCAGCGCCCCTAAAAAGGCAAAATTATTAACTAAAGTGCCTGCTACATTGAACGGCAAACCAAGCGCCATTATGCCTCGGACAACTAAGGGAAATAAAGGAAAAAAGGCAATACTATGTTGCTCTCCATCCGGCATATATTCGTAGCCGTTTGTAACAATTTTCCGATACCATTCGCCATCCCACGCCGCGAAGACTTGCCAGCCAAATTCCGGTACAATACCGTTAGAAGGGGCTGGAAGTAAAGGCGCAATTACTAACATTGCCGTGATAATCACACCCCGGCTTAATAGCCACATGATTACGGGAAACGAGCGGTTCTTGCTGTAGAAACGTGCGATTTTGCTCATTAAACTTCTTGCAAAAATCAGAGTTGAGAATTTCTAAGCACAGACGGATGGACACAGATGACATATCTGTGGGTTTATTTCAACAATATCGACGACTTTGCGTTGTAGTCCATTGTTGATACTGCTGTAAAGAAATCGACAAAAGAATTTTATAGTGGAGTGACGTGTAATTATTAAATAATTATGAAAGCGATTACTCTCCTTGGCTCCACCGGTTCTATCGGCACTCAGACTTTAGATATTCTTGCTCAGTATCCGGAGCAATTCCGGCTTGTCGGATTGGCAGCAGGGCGTAATGTCGAGATGTTAGCAGCTCAAATTCGGCAATTTCGCCCCAGCATCGTTGCCATCTGTGTCGAAGATAAACTACCCCAACTGAAAGAAGCGATCGCAGATCTGGACTACAAACCGATCTTACTCGCAGGAGAAGCAGGAGTTGCGGAAGTTGCCCGTTATGGCGATGCCGAAACTGTGGTGACGGGAATTGTCGGTTGTGCGGGTTTATTGCCAACTATTGCCGCCATCGAGGCGGGGAAAGATATTGCCCTAGCGAATAAAGAAACCCTAATTGCCGGCGGTCCCGTCGTGCTACCGTTGGTTGAGAAATATGGCATCAAGCTTTTGCCTGCTGACTCGGAACATTCGGCAATTTTTCAATGCCTCCAAGGAGTGCCAGCAGGCGGTTTACGGCGAATTCTCCTAACGGCATCTGGCGGTGCTTTCCGAGATTGGCCGGTGGAAAAGTTGCCCCAAGTCAAGGTTGCCGACGCCCTGAAGCATCCAAACTGGTCGATGGGACGTAAGATTACGGTAGACTCGGCGACGCTGATGAATAAGGGGCTAGAAGTCATTGAGGCGCACTACCTCTTCGGTATGGATTACGACGATATCGATATTGTTATCCATCCTCAGAGCATTATTCACTCTTTAATTGAATTGCAAGATACTTCAGTTTTAGCTCAGATGGGTTGGCCGGATATGCGCTTGCCGCTACTTTATGCGATGTCCTGGCCAGAACGCATTTATACTGACTGGGAACGGCTGGATTTGGTGAAAGCGGGCAATTTAACTTTTCGGGAACCGGATCATCAAAAGTATCCTTGTATGCAACTCGCTTACGCCGCAGGAAGGGCGGGGGGTTCGATGCCGGCGGTGTTGAATGCCGCAAATGAGCAAGCTGTGGCGCTATTTTTGGATGAGAAGATTGGCTATTTAGATATTGCTCGTTGTATTGAGAAGGTATGCGATCGCCATTCTGCTGATAATTGTTCTAATCCTTCGTTAGATGATATTGTGGCATCGGATAACTGGGCAAGACAAGAAGTTTTGGCAGCAAGTAAATTGATTGGCAAAAGCAGTAGTATCGTATAACTATTCTTTTCTCTCCTATAAATGCGCCTCTAAGCGATGTCGGCGCAGCGCAATTTCAAGAGTAGTCCGTAATTCTTTTTCTTGAAAAGGTTTAATCAAATAACCATAAGGATTAGTGGTAAGCGCTCTTTCTAAGGTATGGTCATCGGAATAAGCTGTTAGATAGATTATAGGGGTATGAAAGTGAGCATTGATTTGTTGCGCCGCTTCTATCCCGTCAATATCTCCTTTTAATCGAATATCCATTAACACTAAATCAGGTTGAGTTTCTACAGCAATTTCAACGGCTTTCTTGCCAGAGGCAACGCTTGCAACAACTGTATGCCCTAGATTTTCTAATGCTTCTTGGATATGCCATGCCACAACACCTTCATCTTCAACAATTAATAGTTTTGCCATAATCGTATGAATTACCGCTTAGGTTAATTACCTGACTGAGAGTGATGGCA
>CADCTM010000277.1:0-2247 GCA_902805485.1 uncultured Coleofasciculus sp.
CCAGAGTTTTATCAGGCTTGGCACAGTCGAGTTTATAGCACACGTACAGAAGCAGGAGAAGATATCACAGTTATTGAATTTAATACAGTGCAAACCTCAGTTCAAGCCTTAGAAAACCAAGTTATCGATATTCCCTCTCAACTTCAAACCACTGACAAAACCTATCCCATTGCCATCGACACTCAAACTCTGAAACGTGAGACAAACACAAGCGCGTTAGCGAAGCTTAACGAAGTTATCGCACAAAAATTCTGCACCAAGATTTACCACAAAGCTGACTACTTAGATATTCCCACAGTAAGCGATGCGGCTCAACTTCAGCAGTACATTCCCCGTATCCAAGAAAAGTTACAGAAGCCAAACCTAGCTTTGATTCTGCATGGCTGCGAACCCAACGAACATCTGATAAACTTCTGCTACAGTTTTGCAGATCCAGACATAGGGCTTTACATCGGTTTAATTACCAGCAAACCTTTAGAGCAACCCCTGAAAGGCTTTCTACCTGATCAACCTAATCTCCTCAGTGCTATTCAAAGCTGGATTGATGAGATTGGTTGAGACAAAACGCGATCGCACATATAACCAAATTTCTCCTCAACTCTATAACCCACGAGTGTATAAATATCTATCTATTGCACCAATGACGCTAATATCGGACTGCCACAAGATCGCCAAATGACCATTGACTCATGACCTCATCGCTGCCGTCCTCCCCATTTGCCGCTGGAACGAAGATTACAGACCCTCGGTTTTTTGTGGGCAGAAAAGAAGAATTACAGGTTATGATGGCGCGAATGACCGCCATGCCCCCAATCAGCGTTAATATTGTCGGACCGCGCCGAATTGGTAAATCGTCCTTACTTTATCACTTCTTCCAAACTTACGAACAGCGAGTCTCTGCACCAACACGCTATGTGGTAATTTACCTTTCGCTTCAAGATTCACGCTGTCAGCGCGAGGATGGCTTATATCAGGCGGTAGCATGGGAGTTGTGGCATAACCACACGGTGATCCAAAATGTTGCTTTAGTCGAGCCTTTGAGAGTCAAACCCTTTAACCGCTTGGCATTTAGTGCGGCGATGGAACATTATAAAAGGCTGGGAGTGCTGCCGGTGCTTTGCCTGGATGAGTTTGGGCCTTTATTTCGGCATCCTGATCAATTTGATAATGGATTTTTTGACAATTTGCGCTCTTTAATGGAAAGCGGTGTCTTAATGCTGGTAGTGGCGTCTCATCGCAGACTGAATTTTTATCAGCGTCGGCATAAAATCCGATCAACTTTCTTCAAGCTTTGGGAAGTTTTGAGCTTAGGGGAACTAACCCAACAAGAGGCGCAGGCGTTGGTGTGTTTGCCTGCTAGTAAGATTACAGGGACAACACCGACTTTAACTATACAGGAGCAGCAACTTGCAATGCAGTGGAGTAAGCGTCATCCTTACTTGCTCCAACTTGCCGCTAGTTTATTATATGAGGCGCGTCAGTTGGGGCGGGATGAAATTTGGGCAAAGGCTGAGTTTAACAAAGAAGCTCGTCGTGTGCCAAAGCTACCGTGGAAATTTACTAAGCGTACAAGTTATTCAATTATATTTATTTGTTTTGTTATAATTTTTCTGGCAATTGTTCTGGTTAGCATCAGTTTGCTCAGTCCGTTACCAATTGGGGAGTTGCTGCAAAATGTGTTAAGGAAATAGCAGATTATTATATCTATTATTCATGTTTTATCTCAAGTATCAAATAATTATATTCCGGATTCTGACAATGCCTTAAGAATAAGTAGCTCGAACAAATTAATCCTTAATCGAATTAGTGCGATACACTCAATCATGAGTGACACCTATGCCAGGTGTCAGCCATCTACTAAGGAGTATATAGTGCCAGCACTTACAATTTTTCAACCCTTGAAGAAGCAAGGTATTGCATTCAGCACCCCCCTATTTCTCATCACTTTTGGTGTGGGTGTAACGCTAACTTTGGCTTCTCTTGAACCCGTTTATGCAACAGGAACCGTCGGGAATGGAACACCGGGAAGCTGTACAGAAGCGGCGTTGAATACTGCATTAACAGGTGGCGGCAGTGTTTATTTCAATTGCGGCTCAAGCCCTATCACGATTACGTTGACAAGCGAAAAATTAATTTCAGCGAATACTACCATTGATGGTCTTACGAATGGACAGGCATTAGTTACTCTCAGTGGTGGTAATTCTAAGCGCCTCTTCAATATGCAAAGAGGTGTTCAATTCACAGTTA
>CADCTM010000277.1:2257-3434 GCA_902805485.1 uncultured Coleofasciculus sp.
GTGGACCTATGGGTACAGTGACGATTTCTGATAGTACTTTTACCGAAAACAAAGCTAGTGCTGGTGTTGGGGGCGCTGTCAAAATTTTAAACAGTGATTTAACTGTTACCAATACCACTTTTACTAGTAACAATGCATCGAATTCATCGATTGGGAATGGCGGCGCAATTTACATTGATGGTGCAAAAGGTGATAACGGAAAAGTTACTATTCGGGGAAGTACTTTCACGAATAATAGCGCTACTGCCTACGGAGGGGCTTTGTTTAATAGCACTTACAACAACAACCAAACGCTTGTGGATAGCAGTACCTTTTCCGGGAATCGTGTTGGGGGTGGTAGTAATGGACAAGGCGGTGCGATCTGGAGTACAGGCGATAAAGCCTCAGGTGGAATTTGGACAACTAACGTTAACAACACCACACTAACGGTTACAAATTCAAAAATCTCTGGTAATACGGCTAGTCAACAAGGTGGCGGCATTTGGCTTGCTAGACATCAAAACAGCGCCGGAATAGTTATTAACAATAGCGCCATTACTGGTAACACGGCTAATGCCAGTAACGGTGGCGGTGTTGTACTCGGTGATGTTAGTAAGCTAGCGATTACCAATAGCACAATTTCTGGTAATCAAGTTACTGGCACTTATAGTATGGGCGGTGGTGTTGCTGTTGTTAGTGGTCAAACGACAATAACTAACAGTACAATTGCCAATAATACAGCTTCATGGCAGGGAGGTGGCATTTTGCCAGGTGCTAGTCTTACTCTAAAAAATTCGATTGTTGCTAACAATACAGCTAACAACGGTGGTAACAATTGGAACGTAAAACATAATTGCACTGATGCTGTAACGAATGGTGGTAATAATATCCAATTCACCTCCAGAAATGCAAGTTCTAAGGAGTGCGGTTCAGCAATTCCAATGGTTGATCCAAAACTTGGCGCATTAGCAAATAATGGTGGTACTACCCAAACTATGGCGCTTTTGACGGGTAGTCCAGCAATTAATGCAGGAAACAATACGGGATGTCCTGCAACTGATCAGCGTGGCATTGCCAGACCCCAAGGAGGCATTTGTGATATCGGCGCGTTTGAATTCCAATAAGCAATGCCTTGAGAGATTTCACGTCTTAACAACTCTTAGTTAGTACTAATTGAGCAGTAGTTATTTAAGCTATA
>CADCTM010000278.1:0-2945 GCA_902805485.1 uncultured Coleofasciculus sp.
ATCTGGTAGAAGCGATCCTGGTAAGAGCGATCGCAGTTGTGGGATTTAAACCTAGGGAAATATTTCCCTAGGTTTGTCAGACCTGGTAGCCGGAAGGTCGGGCAAAGCTTCTCTCTTGGATAGCGAGGTGGACAGTTGCGATCGCTCCTTCAAAAAACCATATCATCCAGCAGTCCGGTTACTTCAGCCTGGTCTTTGCCCCGATTATCGTCATAAATCATCAGCGTGTCTAACTGCCTGTGGCGAGAAAGCTTCTGAACCTTTCGCACATTCCCATCAGTGGCATCGAGGGCTGCTGTGATGGCAGAGTGCCGAATCCGGTGGGGTGACATGACTTTCTTAATGCCAGCCTTTTCACACAGTCGGACAACGATCTTTCTGATTCCATCACCCGTCAGTCTGTGACCACTGTTGTGAAAGTCCAGAGCAGTAAACAATGGGGCATCGCCCGACTGAACGCCTCGACTCGCCTCTAACCAAAGAGCGATCGCCTCAACCGTACCCTCACCCAAATCAATCCTCTCGATCTGGGTTCCTCTGCCCTTACCCAATATCCGCAGGGTCTTAGCGTTTGGGTCAAAGTCGCCGATGTTGAGCTGACTAACCTCATTTCGCCTCAGAGCATTACCCCACAATAATCTGAGCAGTGCATAGTCGCGCTTACCCATCAGTGTGGTCCGATCGCACCAAGCCAGGACTCGCTTAAAGGTTTCGGGGTCGATGCCGGTGGTGTCGCGGTACTTAGCGACCTTCTCACCCTTAACATCTTCGAGGGTAAAACTGGCTATCCCTAAAGCCCTACCCTTGCCTACCAGCGCTCGGACTGCTGCCAGCCGACGATTGACCGTTGCTTCGCTCAGTCCCCTCTCGAATAGAGCCGCCTTATACTTCAGCACAACGCTGACGGCTTGACCCCGTTCTAGGTGCAGGAACTCTAAGACCAGCTCGGAGGTAGGCAGTTTCCCGGCAGTCTCCTTAAAAAAGTCGTTTAAATCTTTTTGGTAGGCAGCACGAGTATTTGGCGATCGCTTGTCTTCGAGAAGCTGTTGCAACACGTTTGGTGTAACACTGATATCAAAAGATACTCCTATTGTCGCATCCAGTGAGCGCTGTAAGTTGTGCTGAATTGGGTTGATTTGATGTTCTTTCATAATGTTCTCTAGGATACATTTACGTTATCGATAACCCCAATTTCCGAGAACGAGGGGGGTACTTCCCTCAAAGCGTTTAGCGCATAGCTAGATGTCAAATGGGTTCTATAGGATCTGAGCTTTGAGGTTAAGTTAAGAAAGACCTGATGAGTCTGCCAAGCTCTACATACGATAAACCTATACTTGCAGTTCAAGCTCATGATGCATCTAATGACCAACCCGATCGCCGCTTCGTCTCGTCGTGCCATTGTGATTGGCAGCAGCATGGCGGGTCTGCTTGCCACTCGCGTGCTGCTCGACCATTTTGCTGAAGTTGTCCTGATTGAGCGAGATGACGTTTCTTTACCGCTACAAAGTCGTTCCGGTGTGCCGCAGTCGCCACATGCCCACGTTCTACTCACTCAAGGTCAACGCCTGCTAGAACAGCTATTTCCAGGTTTAGCAGCAGAACTCACAGATGCGGGTGCGCCGACCGTAGAGTGGACTGCCGACTGGTTGATGATGGGACGGTGGAAGTGGATGCCTCGCTGTGCATCCGATTTGTCGGGACGAGCCTGTAGCCGAACGCTGCTGGAGGGGTTGATTCGTCAACGACTGCTGGCGTCGCCCAATCTGAAGCTGTTCACAGGCTGTCAGGTCGAGGGACTGCTCAGTTCGCCAGAGTCGGATCAGGTCACAGGCGTCAAACTGCACTGGCGCAAGGCTGCGAATTCGATTGAGTCACTAGACGCCGCGCTGGTTGTGGATGCCACTGGGCGAAATTCCACGTTGCCCAACTGGTTAGCGTCGATGGGATATGATGCTCCCCCCGAAACCGTGATCAATGCATTTCTAGGTTATGCCAGCCGCTGGTATCAGCGACCCAAGAATTTAGAGGCAGATTGGCAAGGCATTACTATCTCAGCCGTTGAAGGAATCACCTCACGCGGCGGCGTGCTGTATCCGATCGAGGGCGATCGCTGGATCGTCACCTTGGGCGGCGTCGGTCGCGACTATCCACCAACCGATGAGGCAGGATTTCTGGAGTTTGCTCGCAGTCTACGGGTGCCGCTCCTGTATGACCTGCTGAAAGATGCCCAACCGCTATCGCCCATTTACAGCTATCGTCGCACTGAGAATTGTTGGCGACACTATGAACGCTTGCAGCGCCTTCCGGATGGCATTGTGGCGATCGGGGATGCGGTCTGTGTGTTTAATCCCGTTTATGGACAAGGAATGACAACGGCAGCACTGGGGGCAATAACGCTCGATCGCTGCCTGAAGCAATCTCAATTGCCCAAAGGATTTCCGCTGCGGTTCCACAAGCAGCTTGCCCAGATTCTCAAAACACCGTGGTTGATGGCAACAGGAGAAGATAGTCGCTGGTCAACGACCGTGGGAGCGAAACCGGGGCGGAGTGACCGATGGGTGCAAAAATATCTTGATCGCGTCACTGTGCTGATGCAGGATAATCCTGTGTTGCTGAAGACGTTTGCGGAAGTCGTTCACATGGTCAAGCCACCGACGGTGTTGTTTGCACCCAACATTGTGCTGCAAGTGCTGGCAAGCTACGGTAAACGACTTCCTACAGAGATTAAGGTGACAGAAATCGGGCGACAAACATCCACAGGAGCTACCGTTCAACGTTGAATTCAAACTAAAGCCAGTTACCGATGAGGATAAAAGATGCCCATTGGGCAGGGCGAATAGGGTGAATCTGGTTCTGAGTAATCAATCGTATCTTAGTGACCTTCTGTATAGGTGTAAAGAACTCCAGAAAGAGGTGGCAAACTTTCAAACAAAGATATGGCAACA
>CADCTM010000278.1:2955-3418 GCA_902805485.1 uncultured Coleofasciculus sp.
TGGCACTGGCAGATGTCACCCAAGAACGATTCGCTACATCAAACCCGATAACAATTGCACTAGCCATTAAACCCTGTAAAACTGCACGACGTGAAGTATTGTTTTTCATTGTCATCCATGCTGTAGGCGTAGGTTATGGGTATGACTCCCCATGCGTTTCATAGATTTAAATATACAGAAGTACTCCCTTTTCTTGGACTTGGTTTGTAATGGATGGAAATCTTGGATGAGCAAATTCCAGAACCTGAAAAAAGAAGTAATCCCCCTGTAGTCAAAAAAACTTGGACTAAATTTTTGTCCAAAAAGCCGATACATATGGGGCAGGAGTCAAATTGGAAACGTTCTCGTTTTCTATACTTAACGGGACTTAGACAAAAATTAAGCCCAAATAAAACTCAAACTAGCGATATTCGCAGCAAACACGTCCCGATTATGATTCAACCAATCAAAAAAACGAAAAGAC
>CADCTM010000279.1:0-2979 GCA_902805485.1 uncultured Coleofasciculus sp.
TCGGTCACATATTCCAGAACCACTGGCTGGAGAAAGAACCGCTCCCCCTCCTTCTCGATTAGAGATCGCCGCAACAAGGACTGAATTGCATATGGAAGCCTGCGCCTGGAAACTGTTGTGACAATATCCCGACTCAACTCAACCAGCGAGTTCGGTTCCCGGTTAATGGCTAACCAAACGATCATTTCCTGCTCAATCTCAGACAAGCGATCAAACTGTCGCTGGAGCAAGTCTCGAATGTCATCAAAGACGGCTAACCCTTGCTGCACATAGTTCAGCACCTCGATAATTCTGCCATTAAACAGTTCTTGAGTCGCGGCTGCCACCAGCTTCAGTGCCAGAGGATTGCCGCGATAGTGGGCCACTAATCTTGACCATTCCAATTCTGTACCCGCAAATATTCCTTTGGGGTGAAACAATTCTCGTCCTGCTTCTGGGTTTAGTCCCTGCAGTAGCAGCGTTCGTGCTGATCGTTCCTGACCTTCCAGTAGCACAATCTCTCTGGGCTTTTCGCGGCTGGTGAGCAACAAGCAACTCTGATGGGACACCTCTCCAACATCTTTGAACAGTTGACCATATCCCTCGTAGCCCGCTCGATACTGTCCGGTTTGCCCTGCACTCAGGATAGTCTCTGCATTGTCTAGAACCAGTAAACAGCGCTTTTGACGCAATCCCTGCATCAGCTTCAGTAGTTTCCCATCCAGGCTGCTCGGCACAGCGATGTCCTCTTCTTGTGCCCGCAGTAGAACAGGCAACACCATCTCTAACCAGACTTCAAACGGCGGTGCATTTTGCAGCGATCGCCATACCACCACCTCAAACTGAGTTTGAATCTGCTGCCCCAGTTTGGCGGCCAAGGCACTTTTGCCAATTCCACCAATTCCCAGCAGTGCCACGACTCGACAGCGCTGCGTCACAATCCATTGCTCCAGGGTCTGCAGTTCCCCAGTTCGCCCATAGAACTGGGTGACATCCATCGCTTCTCCCCAGTCTGTGTGAGAGTCAACCGATGCTGGCGCAGATAAACCAGAGGGGAGGTTGGTGGGACTCACTGATACCTCATCCAGTGCATCCGCTATCGCATCGGTTGACCCATCCACTGCCAATGCTTGGGTTTGTGTAGTAACAATCAACGACCTGTGCCAATAAGCTGCTAAAGCTGCTTGAAAGTTGGTCTTACTGACGGTTTCTCCGAGGGCCTGTCCTAACAGTTTCCAAAGCTTGCGACCCACATCATACTTAAGATAGCTGACGGCATACCCAGACTTTTCAGCAATCTGCTCGTAAGACTGTCGCTGTATCGAGCCGAGCAGGACTGCTGCTTCTACTTCACTCAGCCGTCTGCCATTGTGAGCAAACATGGCTGAATTGGCAATCCGTAGCATCTGCTCAACATCCATCGCTTCTCGACTGGATTCATGGGTATCGCCCGATTTTACCGCAACTAACCTCAACTTCTAGATCGCTGCATCACATTGTTCACAATTGAGTTCTAGTGTGGGTTACAGTCACTTCAGGTTCAGCAAAGTCAGATCAAAAGTTGAGGTACAACTGAGTCTTAGATCTAGTGATACCTCAATTTAAGTGGGCTAAAGTCCTCCATTTTCCTGCAACGACAAACTCAAGAAACTCCCCTACTGTAAAGACATCAGGTTCAAAGGCGTAAGGCAAAGGAATTAGCACACTAACTCCTAATCGCTAACCGCTTAACAACCTTGACAATTCCCTGATTTCTAGCAGTAATCCAGTCTCACGACCCCAAACCTTCGGCTTGAGCCCAGGTCGAAAGCCGGTCGACGGTACTGGTCTGCTAAAGGGTGGGAGACGGCAAACCTGTCCAGGTCAGCAATTCCTGGGGAAATTTATTGAATGGAAACTTATAGCTATGTCTAAAAATCCAAAAATCGGTCTAGAAGGCCTGCTTCGTCCGGAAGATAGCATCCTGGTACTGATTGACCACCAGCCTTATCAGTTCACCAACTTGAACAGCCATGAACCTACGATGATCATTAACAATGTTATTGGTCTTGCCAAATCGGCAAAGGTGTTCAACGTACCCACAATCCTTACCAATGTCATGGAAGAAAGAGGGGGTTATATCATTAAGGGACTACAGGATGTTTTTCCTGATCAAAAACCGATCAACCGCACTTTCATCAATGCCTGGGAAGATTCAAACGTTACAGATGTAGTGAAGAAAAGTGGCCGCAAACAACTTATACTTGCTTCACTTTGGACCGAGGTCTGCCTCGCAATGCCAGCAATCCAGGCGCTTGGTGAGGGTTATGAAGTATTCATCGTTACCGATGCCTCGGGCGGTGTTACTGCGGAAGCTCATGACATGGCGGTTCGCCGGATGGTTCAGGCGGGTGCAGTTCCAATCAACTGGATAGCTGTACTTGCTGAATGGCAACGTGACTGGGCACGCACAGAAACATCTGCGGGTGTATCAGAGATTTTTCTTGAGCATGGCGGTGCTAGTGCAGTGGCCCTTGCATGGGAACTTCAGCTCCTTGCAACACCCCCTCCAGCGAACGGTAAATCTGTCCAGGTCAGCAATTCCTCCATCTTCACGGGTCGATAGTAAAATCCCATTGCCATAGCTGGAGTAGATCCCTTGGTTAATCTCTAATGCGGCCGAACCCAGTTGTGTACAAGGCGCTGCACACTTAAGGTTCTTTGTAAGGCTTTGTTGCAAAAACAGACTTCATGGTAGGGTAAGAGGCTTGTGTCTGTGGAATCTCTCCTTCATGCCCAAGCCTCGCTTGTTCAAGTAGCGGCACTTTGTGCCCACCATCATCCTGCGCTGTGTGCGTTGGTACTGCCGCTACTCCCTCAGCTACAGGGATGTGGAAGAATTAAACCAAGAACACGGCCTGAGAGTTGACCATTCAACTGTGTTCAGGTGGGTCCAGACTTATGCTCCTCAGTTAGACAAGCGTTGCCGCCGTTATCTACGCCCAAGCAGCAACGCTTGGA
>CADCTM010000279.1:3052-3417 GCA_902805485.1 uncultured Coleofasciculus sp.
CAAGCATGCCGCTTATCCTCCAGCCTTGGCTGCACTGCAAGCAGACAAGATGCTGCCACAATCGAGCGAGCTGCGACAAAACAAGTACCTCAGCAACATGATTGAGCAGGATCATCGCTTCCTGCAGTGGCTGATAAGCCAGGGTTGGGATTCAAATCCTTCAACACAGCCCGAAGGACCATCAAGGGATACGAGGTGATGCACATGCTGAGGAAAGGACAAGTGATTGAAGTCAGCAAGGGGGATGTGCAAGCCCAACTGAACTTCATGGCCAAAATATTGGAGGTTGCTGCTTGAACTGAGATTAACTCAGAAGTTTTTCGTCTCCCTCATTTTTTGCAACAAAACCCAGTAGTTAGTGGACG
>CADCTM010000280.1 GCA_902805485.1 uncultured Coleofasciculus sp.
ACAGCATTTGCAATGATTGCATAGCACGGCGTCTTGCCTCAATATCTTGCTCTGCTCGTAACTGTACCATTGGGTCGTGGAGAATTTTGTTTACAATACCCCGCGTTAAGGCTTCGATAATTTCTTGATGTTTTTCGGCAAATTCTGAACCCAAACGCGATAAGGCTTTTTCTAATTCTTGTTCGCGGATGGTTTCGATTTTGTCGCGCAAGCAACTAATTGTAGTTACAGTATCCAGGGAGCGCCACCAAACTTCAAATGCCTCTACCTCTTCCTCCAACAGCAATTCTGCTTCCATTGCCATCTTGCGGCGGCTTTCTTGATTTTGTGCTACTACGGCTTTTAAGTCGTCAACATTAAACGCCTGAACATTTTCTAATTCATTGACATCAGCGGCGACATTGCGAGGTACAGAAATGTCAAATACCATCAAAGATTGATTAGGTTCCAAAATCGCTTCTAATTTTAAGCGATCGAGCAAAGGTTCGGTGGCGGCGGTACTCGTAAACACCACATCCGACTGGGAAATTACACTGATCATGTCCGAAAGTGGACAGAGTTCCAGCATTGCCTGGGGAAACTGTTTTGCTAATTCCTCAGATCGTTTAATTGAGCGATTCAAAATGGAAATATTAACCGCACCTTTCGCCAAGAGGTGTTTCACCAACAAGCATGACATCTTACCCGCACCAACAATCGCAACGCGGCTGGATTTTAATGATGTTGCCTGAAATGCTTCTACTTTTTGTTGAGCCAATTCTACGGCAGCGGAACTGATACTCACAGCACCGGTGCCGATGCTGGTTTCTGTACGGACACGTTTCCCGGCTGTCAGTGCTTGTTTAAACAGGCGGTTAAGCAGGCGTCCGACGCCATTGTATTGTTGACCGAGTTTGTGGGTGTTTTTGACTTGTGCCAAAATTTGTCCTTCGCCTAACACCAAACTATCAAGTCCTGCGGCGACTCGCATCAAGTGCATAACGGCATCCTGATGTAACAAGATGAATAAATGTTGCCGCAATTGGTGCAGAGGAAGTTGACTTAATTCTGCAAGAAACTGAGTTACTTCCCGAATTCCTTGCTCCGTTTCGTTCGCAACTACATAAATTTCCAAACGGTTGCAGGTACTGAGGATGGCGACTTCTTCGATGTGAGGATAGCTGCAGAGTTCCTGCATGACGCTTTCCATTATTGCTTCTTGAATACTCAGTTTTTCCCGCACTTCAACGGGCGCTGTCTTGTGACTTAAACCTACAACTGCGATATGCATGATTTCTCCAATTTTTTGTCGTATTTTCGGTTAGATATCACGATGTTTTTTAAGAGAATTATGGTGGGTTATGACTTGTCTAATTTTTAGAATTTAGACTCAATTCACCATCAAAATGAAGGATTTGAAAATAAAGTTTATTGAAACCAGAGTATGGGCTTTAGCATTAGCTTTAAGGTTCTGTGGGTCGTCTCAGTCGGGGCGACAGCCGCAAAGCCTAAGAAAGAAGGAATTAGCTTAGTCCGCCTTACTTCAGCATAGGCGTGATTCAGGAAAATCGGCTCATGCGATCTGCACTTTGCTCTTCTCGCTTTGCGATCGCCCATACTCTGGTTAACTCACTAACATTTCATCGGTGAGTTCGCATCTTGCGGAGCGCTACTACCGCAGTTGTAAGGACTTTGGATGGTCGAACATATGAATTGTGTCCACAAACCGAGCGGTGCGGGACTGGTTGGAAATGACCAAACTCTGAGTCCGTGCGCCGCCACTGAAGAACCGCACGCCGTCCATCAGGGTGCCTGGGGTGATGCCACAAGCAGCAAATAGTACGGTTTGACCAGAAGCTAACTCATCAGAGTTGTAAACCTTATCTGGGTCGTTGATACCCATTGATTTGAGCCGTTCGATGTTGCTTTCTTTGCTTTCGCCAATCAAGCCTGTTTTGACGACGGCAGGATCGTAGATCAGTTGACCTTGGAAGTGTCCACCCAAGCAACGCATTGCAGCGGCTGAAATCACACCTTCTGGCGCGGCACCAATGCCCATTAGAGCATGGATGTTGCTACCTGCAAAGGCGCAGGAAATGGCAGCAGAGACATCTCCATCACTGATTAGGCGGACTCTTGCTCCAGCATCGCGAATTTCTTTAATTAGTTCATTATGGCGATCGCGTTTCATCACGACAACCACTAATTCCTCAATTGAACGATTCAAGCACTCGGAAAGAATTTTCAGGTTTTCGGTCGCTGACTTGTTAATATCCACATGACCTTGTGCCGCCGCTGGTGCTGCTAGCTTTTTCATGTAAAAGTCAGGCGCCGCAAACAAGCCGCCCTTCTCAGAAATTGCTAGCACTGCCATTGAACCATTTTGTCCGTAGGCAACTAGGTTAGTGCCTTCGCAGGGGTCAACAGCAATGTCAATTTCAACGAGTTCATCAGGGTTGCAGAACGCTTTGGCGTCCTCACGGGTACAAATCCCGACTTCTTCCCCGATGTAGAGCATGGGCGCATTATCACGTTCCCCTTCTCCAATCACGATCCGACCGCGCATATGAATTTTGTTCATGCGCTCCCGCATCGCTTCTACCGCCACTTGGTCGGCGATGTCTTTTTCGCCTTTACCCATCCACTTGGAAGATGCGATCGCGGCTTGTTCGACAACTTCAATAATCTCTAGACCTAATGTATTTTCCACGACACCCGTGCTCCCAACTGCTTGATTTTTCTAGGTTTTCTCTGGCTATTCCAGTTTTCAAGTCTATCAGAGGGTATACCCCTAGAAGCAAGTGTAGTCTGAGAGGGGTGTTAAGTTTTACCAAGAACCGCCGAGAAAGCCCCATAAGTGGCGAGGCGGACACGTCGAGGCGTAGACTTCGGCGTGAGCGCTCAGTCGAACGCCGAGTACCGCCTGACGCTAAGAGTGGGGATGACAGGCGAGTTAAATTGGGTGGCTCAATGCCATCCAATTTAACAATTTACCTAGCGCGATAAGCAGGTAAATCATGATAAGATTCTCTCATGATAGTCATTGAAGCGAAGCTAAAAGGAACCAATAGTCAGTACAACAAGTTGGATGAAACAATCCGCACAGGGCAGTTCATCCAAAATAGTTGTTTGCGCTATTGGGAAGACAATAAGGGGGTTACTAGAAACGACCTCCAAAAGCTTTGCTCAAAACTAGCTAAAAATAAAGAAACTCCTTGGGCAAACAAACTCAACTCTCAAGCAAGACAGGCTCATGCTGATAGAGCGTGGGCAGCAATCTCTAGATTCTATGAAAACTGTAGGCTAGGAAAATCTGGCAAAAAAGGATATCCTCGCTACAAAAAGTTCAGTCGTTCTGCCGAGTATAAAAACACGGGATGGAAGCTATCTCCAGATAGAAGAGAGATAACGTTTACTGACGGTTTTAAAGCGGGA
>CADCTM010000281.1 GCA_902805485.1 uncultured Coleofasciculus sp.
GGCTGTTATGCATTTTGCCGCTTACATTGCAGTGGGTGAATCAGTCACTAATCCAGCCGAATATTACCGCAATAATGTTCTCGGAACATTGACGCTTTTAGAAGCAATGGTTGCTGCTTCTATCAAATCCTTTGTATTCTCTTCAACTTGCGCCCTTTACGGTGTACCAAAGACGATTCCTCTAGTAGAAGACCATCCTCAAGATCCCATCAGTCCCTATGCTGCTAGTAAGCAAATGGTCGAGCGACTCTTAGCAGATTTTGATATTGCTTACGGATTAAAATCAGTTGCCTTTCGCTACTTTAATGCCGCCGGTGCGGAACCCAGTGGTTTATTAGGTGAAGATCATTCGCCGGAAACCCATCTTATCCCCCTAGTACTGCTTGCTGCTTTAGGAAAGCGAGAATCCGTTTCAATTTTCGGCACAGATTACCCTACAAAAGACGGTACTTGTGTCCGGGATTATATTCACGTTATGGACTTGGCACAAGCTCATATTTTAGGTTTAGAATACCTGCTCAAAGGAGGAAATTCCCAAGCTTTCAACTTAGGAAATGGCAATGGATTCTCCGTAAGGGAAGTAATTGAAACTGCAAAATTAGTAACAGGTCGAGATATTAAAACAGTAGAATGCGAGCGCAGAGTCGGTGATCCGCCTGTTTTAGTTGGAAGTAGCGATAAAGCCCAAAATGGTCTAGGTTGGAATCCTCAATATGCCGACCTAGAACAGATAATTACTCATGCTTTGGCGTGGCATCAAAAACGTCACGCTTAAGCAATCAATTTAAGGCATAAAATGTCATGGAAGAAACAAAAATAATTGTTCTCCCTACCAAAGGTGAAAAACCAGATTTGGAGAATGGCTCAATCTTTTTCATCGGAACTGCAACAGTAATTCTCCGCTATGCCGGCTTTACTATTCTTACCGATCCCAACTTTCTCCATCAGGGTGAAGAAGTGCATCTTCATTATGGAATTAAGTCGCCAAGGCTAACGAATCCAGCCATAGAAATTGAAGAGTTGCCGCCACTCGATTTGATAGTTTTATCCCATATGCACGACGATCATTTTGACCGTGTGGCGGCGCAAAAGTTGGATAAAAATATCCCCATTGTTACAACCCACGAAGCAACAGTTGAACTGAAGCAAAAGGGGTTTAACTCAACTCATTCTCTTAATACCTGGGAAACAATAACCGTTAGCAAAGGTGAAGTAACTCTCCGAATTACAGCCATGCCGGGAAGACATGGCCCAATGCTGCTTGCCTCTCTGTTGCCGCCTGTAATTGGAAGTATGCTAGAATTTCAAGCCCCTTCGGGAAAAACCAGCTTTCGCCTCTATATTACGGGGGATACTCTAATTACCCAACAACTCAAAGAAATCCCTCAGCGTTATTCGGATATTGACTTAGCATTACTGCACCTGGGCGGAACAAAAGTGTTTGGGGTTTTGCTAACAATGGATGCAAAACAAGGAGTAGAAGCACTCCAAATTATTGCCCCTAAGACAGCTATCCCCATTCACTACAACGATTACACAGTCTTTAAATCCCCACTTGAAGACTTTATGCAAGCAGTCACAGCCGCCGGACTAGAAAAACAAGTTAAGTATTTAAAGCACGGCGAGACTTACAATTTTCAGGTGGATGTTGCAGACTTTAGCTGAGAATCTTAATTTAACCCAGTAGATCGTCCTGATTATTCGTAGGATAGTTAAAGCGCAAGCGTTGTCCACCAAAACCTTGTAAATCTTGGGTTTCTTACCTCAACCCAACCTACCGCAGTTAATTGTATCCACCAATTTACTAGGTATTATTTCTATTTTTCCATCAATATTGCGATGTAAGGGGTTATGCCTCTCGCAGGGGAGTACTTGTCGGGAATATAAACTGTAGGGGCAAGGTCAGCATTGCCCTAATTGTTTTAATTACGCAAATGATTGAGAATACCCGCCTGTAAAATCACGCCGCCGAGAAAGTCATTGCTCAGACTCAAACGGCGATAACTAGAAAAATTTTTTATAACAATTCTCTAAAAGGGTTTAAATGTCTACCAGTTCTAGTTACCCTAGAAGATATATAACCTTGGGTAGATGTCTTTATGCACTCTTTGGGTAAACGGCTAGAAACTTGTTATGACTTGCCTGCTGAACCCGCGAGCAGGGCGAATTGCTACCAGATTGAATCAGCATATCCCCGTCCACAGTTGCGGCGCGACAACTGGATGTGTCTCAACGGGCAGTGGAAATTTACATTTGACGATACTGGGAAATTTGTTCGACCCAGTGATATTGCTGACTGGACTCATACGATTGAAGTTCCGTTCGCTCCGGAAGCCCCCAAGAGTGGCATCGGTGATACCGGGTTTCACCCCAACTGCTGGTATGAGCGAGAATTTGACTTACCCAAAAGTGAAGGTCGAGTTTTGCTTCACTTCGGCGCTGTAGACTATCGTGCCCGTGTTTGGGTCAATGGTCAATTTATGTTTGACCATGAAGGGGGACATACCCCATTCAGCATGGACATTACCCCAGTCTTAAATGATAACGGGTTACAACGAGTAACAGTTTGGGCACAAGATGACCCATTCGACTTAGCCAAACCACGAGGCAAGCAAGATTGGCAGCTTGAACCCCACAGTATTTGGTATCCTCGCACCACCGGCATTTGGCAAACGGTTTGGGTTGAGTGCGTCCCCAGTACCTATATCGAGAGTCTCCGTTGGACACCACATTTCGAGCGCTGGGAAATCGGTTTTGAAGCCTTCGTCGGGGGTGAACCGCAAAATGGGCTACAGGTAAATGTCAAACTCACGGTTGACTGCCAGTTGCTGGTGAACGATACCTATGAAGTAATTAATGGTGAGATTCACCGCCGCATTGCCCTGTCCGATCCAGGTATTGACGACTATCGCAACGAATTGCTTTGGAGTCCAGAAAAGCCGACCTTAATTAATGCTGAGATTGAGCTTTGGTATGAAGGTGAGCTGATTGATCAAGTGCATTCCTATACCGCGATGCGGACAGTAGCAATCCAACGCGATCGCTTTATGCTCAACGGACGCCCCTACTACCTGCGCCTCGTCTTAGACCAAGGCTACTGGCCCGAGAGCCTGATGACTGCACCCTCAGATGAGGCACTGCGGCACGATGTCGAGTTAGTTAAAAGCATGGGCTTTAATGGGGTTCGCAAGCACCAAAAAATTGAAGATCCCCGATTTTTATACTGGGCGGATGTTCTCGGGCTAATGGTTTGGGAAGAAATGCCCAGTGCCTATCGCTTTACCCCGAAAGCCGTAGAACGCATTACCAAAGAGTGGACTGAGGTAATCCAGCGTGATTCCAGCCATCCCTGTATTGTAGTCTGGGTTCCCTTTAATGAATCCTGGGGCGTTCCGAACCTGACGGAAACAGAAGCCCATCAGCACTGCATCCAGGCACTGTATCACTTAACCAAAACTCTCGACCCGACTCGCCCAGTAATTAGTAATGACGGCTGGGAAAGCACAACAACTGACATCTTGGCGATCCATGACTACGATAATAAGCCGACGCGGTTATCCCAGCGTTATGGACCCGAAGTTAAGCTACCAGACCTTTTTGACCGCCAACGTCCCGGTGGCCGCATCCTCACCCTTGATGGATATCCTCATCAGGGACAGCCGATCATGCTGACCGAGTTTGGCGGAATTGCCTATGCAGGTCGGGATGATCATAAAGCTTGGGGATATGTGCGGTCTGCGGATGTTCCAGAGTTGGAATTGAGATATACCGCGCTACTGGAAGTCGTTAATAAAGTCCAAATGTTCAGCGGCTTTTGTTACACCCAGTTTACTGATACCTACCAAGAAGCCAACGGTTTATTGTATGCCGATCGCACCCCGAAGTTTCCCATAGAGGCGATCGCATATGCAACCCTAGGCAGGGGAAGCCAGGAAGAAGAAGACGTTATACTCCAATCATCTCTTAGCCAATGGCAGCAAGAAGAAGATGTACGTCCAGCCTCTACAAAAGCCGGATGGTCGCCCACTAACCATATACAGCAGATACCCCATTGCGGAGGGCATCCTAGCCCCTAGTCCAAGCAACGAGCCAGTTCAGGCGAATCCCCACCTGCGCTGGCATCCTTTGAGGGGGGAATGGGTGGCTTATGCCAGTCATCGTCAGGGGCGGACTTTTCTACCGCCCCCAGAATACAACCCCTTAGCACCAACTATTGATCCTCGTTTCCCCAGCGAACTGCCCCAGGGGAAATATGATATTGGGGTTTTTGATAATCGCTTTCCGTCGATGACGCCCCTTGCCCATGATCCGCCTCCGTGTATCGTGGAAACGCTACCAGCAAATGGCGTCTGTGAGGTTGTAGTATTTACCCAAGACCCCCTGGCTTCCCTCGGTTCCCTGCCCTTGGATTACTTGGATTTACTATTACAAGTCTGGGCCGATCGCACTCGTGTTGTCGGTGGAAATCCTCAAATCAAATACGTCCTGCCATTTGAAAATCGGGGCGTGGAAATGGGAGTAACGTTACTTCATCCCCACGGGCAAATTTACGCATATCCCTTTGTGCCACCTGTCCCCGCACGGATGCAGGAACGTCAAGAGGCTTATTATCGGGAAAATCAGCGGGGTTTGCTGCAAGATTTGATCGAAAAAGAAATTGCCGACAAGCAACGGATTTTGTATTTGGATGAATATGCGATCGCTTTTGTCCCCGTATGCGCCCGTTATCCTTACGAAGTTTGGGTTGCTCCTATCCAGCCTGTTGCAACATTTCTCGACCTTACCCCCCAACAGCGTCAGGGACTGGCGAGAGCCTTAAAAACCGTCGCTCTTAAGTACGATGGCTTATGGAGTCGCCCGTTTCCCTATTTAATGGCATGGTTTCAAGCGCCGACAGATGGGGAAGCGCATCCGGAATCACATTTACACGCCGAATTCTACCCGCCTTATCGGACTCAAGACCGACTTAAATATTTAGCAGGAACGGAATTGGCAGCGGGAATGTTTGCCAATGATGCTTTGCCGGAAGAAAAGGCAAAAGATTTGCAAGCGGTAGTTGTAACGATAGAAACGCCAGTGGAGTTATGAAGCAAGAACCTAACCCCCTAGCCCCCTTCCCTTAAAGGGAAGGGGGAACATTTAAGTAAGCTCCCCTACAAGGGGATGGGATGGGAGAGAGGTTATGCGATACAAGAGGTAAATTATGAAATTAAACGAAGAAGTTTCGTCCAAACTACAGTTAATCCGTAACGCCCTAAGTGAAACTGAAGCCTGCGCTTTACGTTTACGTGGTACAGATTGGTTTGCCTGGGCGACTGCCGGCGGTTCACACACGGTGCTACTTACTGCTGAAGCTGGGGTTGCGGAAGTGTTGGTAACTCCAGAGGAGGCTTGGATATTAACCGATGAAATTGAAGCCCAGCGTTTAAAAGATGAGGAATTGCCCGAAAATTACCAGGTTCATGCCAGTCCTTGGGCGGATGCGGCAGTACGTGAGGATTTCGTGCGAGAGGCGACGGGCGGGGGAACGGTATTAAGCGATCGCCCCATCCCTCATGTCGAAAAACGATTACCTGCTTCGTTCTCACTGCATAAACAAGTATTAATGTCAAGCGAATTGGAGCGATATCGCAAAGTCGGGCGTCTGGCAAGTGAGGCGATGACGGAGGTACTAAGCGCGGCTAAACCGACTTGGACAGAATATCAACTTGCCGGGGCGGGTGCGGAAGCATTATGGGCGAGGGGGTTGCATCCAGCGCTGACTTTAGTTGCAGGGGAAAGGCGCTTGCCACTTTACCGTCATGCTACGGCGACAGGGGAACCAATTGGACGGCAAGCGATGATGGTATTTTGCGCTAGAGGATACGGGCTTTTTGCCAATCTTACCCGCTTTGTTTCCTTTGGTAAGATTCCCGATCAACAAGCCGAATTGCACCGCCAGATTCGGGAAATTGAAGCCGAAGCGCTAAATTTATGCAAACCAGAAACCTCTTTGGATGCCGTTTATCACGCTCTGGCTCAAGCTTATCAACAGCATGGCTTCAGTGATGGGATTCGCAAACATCACCAGGGGGGAACGACGGGATATTTAGCCAGAGAAATTGTTGCAACTCCTAACACTACAGATAGTTTGGCAGAAAATATGGCAGTCGCTTGGAATCCAAGTGTAGCAGGGGCAAAAATTGAAGATACGTTTGTGATCCTGCCCGATGGGGGGTTGGAAAACCTAAGTTTCGATCCAAATTGGCCTAGTGTTGAGGTGGAAGGAAGGCTGCGTCCTGTGCCTTTGGAGGTGGGATAATGGACTTTGAGCAGATATTTGGTGCATCACCTGAAACCGAAGCCAGTGCGCCGGGACGGGTGAATCTACTAGGGGAACACACCGACTACAACGATGGATTTGTACTGCCAACGGCTATTCCCCAACGCACTACGGTGCAACTGGGTTTGAGCCAGGATGGACAGCACCACTTTTACTCGGTGGAACTTGACGAACGGGTGAGTATTTCCGAAGGTAATCATACACCGTCTGGCTTTGCCAGTTATATCTTCGGATGTGTTCGGCTTTTAGAACGGGAAGGTTACACTGTACCGTCGGTTAATCTGCACGTTACCTCGTCGGTTCCCATCGGTTCTGGTTTGTCTAGCAGTGCGGCTTTGGAAGTGGCGACTCTCAGGGGGTTGCGATCGCTTTTAAATCTAGATATCGATGATGTGCGGATTGCTCAGTTGGCACAGCAGGCAGAAATCCAATATTCGGGTGTGCAATGCGGCATTATGGATCAGATGGCGTCGAGCCTAGCTGATACGGAACATATGCTATTTCTCGATACGCGATCGCTCGATCGTCAGGTGATACCTTTTCCATCCGGGGCAGAAGTTGTGGTAATCGATAGCGGCGTACCTCGCACTTTGGCAGGGAGTGGCTACAACCAGCGACGGGCTGAATGCGAAGAGGCGGCGCACCTGTTAGCGGTGAAGGCGCTGAGAGATATTACCGATCCGCAAGCTGCGGAAGACTTACCCGAACCGCAACGCCGTCGCGCTCGTCACGTCATCACTGAGGATAACCGAGTACTGGAGGCTCTACAGGGAGTATCAGCAGAGCGTTTTGGTGAGTTGATGAATGCTTCCCATGCTAGCTTGCGCGATGATTACGAAGTTTCCGTGCCTGCTCTGGATACACTGGTGGCGATGCTACAGGAAACCCCTGGAGTATTTGGGGCACGTCTTACGGGTGCTGGGTTCGGAGGGGCTTGCGTGGCTTTGGTTGCTGCGGGTAAGGGGGAAGCGATTAGTCGAGAGGTGATGGAACGATATATGCGATCGGGTTACAGCGGACGTATTCTGGTTCCGGAAGTCAGTTAGCTTCAGTCTTGTCAACTGTCTACAATTGATGGGATTGAGCCAAGCTCCGTTAAGTAGGGTTTGCTGAATAAGTCAGATAAAAACAACCGAGGGATTAATTAGTTAATTAACCATCAATTAATTATGAGCCTTTGTTGTTGACAATTCCCCCAATCATAGCCTGGATTAATAATTGGCTCGGAAAAAAGGTGTAAGTTTGTTGAAAGCACAAAAAAGCAAAAAACTGCCTTAGCAGGGCGGAAAGATTCGTGACTAAAAAAGTAATGGCAATCGCTGTTTGACAAGTGTCAGGGAGTTTAGCCATGACTCGATTCAGGCTAAATCTACGTTTGGATACTCCAACATCGTTGCTGTAATATTTTTGACCTATAAAGTGTTGTAAATGCGGATTCTCTTTTATCTGTTCTACTGTTTCTCTATCACTTATTCCTAATTTCTCTTTGATTATTAATGAACCCAATGCCATCGGAAATGGTAAGGCGGATGCCCCTATATCTCCGGCAAAATTTTTGGCGTATTCCTCTTCAAATTCATCCCAGGGTATTAGATTAGCCATGATTACCCAACGGTTATAGCGTATTGTTCCAAGGCTTACTTATTGCAGCGTGGTGGAAATAACTATCTAGTTGAAAAAGGTTAAAAAGCTTACTGTACAAGCTTTTTTGCCTTCTAACTTCTTGTACTTATTAAACTTGTGCCCGAAGGGAGCCAAGAGCAGTAGTGGGGTTTCCATCCCTTCTGCATACAGGGGAGAGTCTTTGCAGTTCGCATCCTTACAAAGCTTCGCCAATTATTATACGGGCTCCCTTTTCATCTGTTCGTCGTGGATTTTCTTCAGTTGTGATAACTCGTCAACGAGGCGATCGGGTAGCGGAAGATCTAAAACCTCGAACATATTTTTAATGCGCAGTCGCCAATCATGCCGAGCCAAGCTTTCAGTATAGTTGCGTTTGTGGATAGCGTTAAGGCGCGGCGTGTCTTTTAAGAGTTCTTCAATGAATTCGATACTTTCTTGCGGGTCGTCCGGCAATTCAATAGTTGAATCTTCCCAACACAATAACTCGTCAGCAAGAGGCGTAGTTGGTCGTTTGCCAATTACCACGCACCCCGTAGCCGTACAGTCAAACCATCGTAGCGTGACAAACGAATGAGGAAACTCCCGCATACCGGGATACATTGTATCAAAAGCCAACGCTAATTTGGTTCTTCGCAGGATGTGAAAGAGCAGCATCGTATCTTCGCGATCTCTACGATCTTCATAGCTTGCTTTGGGAAAATCTTCTAAACGCCGAGGTGTGGATCTGTAGTAGATTCGCTCTGAGTCTGGCTGGTTAAATTTTTCGGCAAATTTGCGATCGAACTCTCTGGGAATTCGTCCGTAGCTCATAAGATCGAACGGACGGTTGAGACTACCCGAACCGTGAGTGAGGACATCTGCTCCAAAAGGCAATAGCGATACCGGAATCCCAAAGTAGTTTTGGAGAGTATCAATAATTTCCGGCATCGGTACAAATAGACGATCTATTTGACGCGCGTACTGAGGATAGATTTCAGGTCGCCAAGCGTCGAAAACATAAGCAACAACAAGGTCAAACCGTTCTCGCCAGTTGGGTATACTTGAGAGTATATCTAGATTTGCTCCATGTACCACGATCACCACTAACACATTTGGCTTGTCTGGTGATCGAGGAAAATCATCTAGTGGATTGTAGAAACCTTTAGTACGTCTGATTATTTTCTTTAGAAGTGGAGCTGAATGCCTGCGGCGTTCGTGTAGCCACCGGGTTATCTCACGGGAGGTTGGTATCAGAAGTTGCCCGTCACAGGTTTGTACCAACAAGTCTTCTAATGCAAAAAGGGGATCGTTGGATACGCTTGAATTCAAGCCCCGGTGGGAGAGTACGTAGATACTCATTTGTTATTTATCCTTTCACTAGAGTGTCTCGGTTTTGCTATAGACGCAGTAGAGTGTTTAGTTTTGGATTTTCTCATCCAAAACTAAACACTCTATCATTTTCTTGGATTTAATTTCTTGTAGCAAGATTCTATCGCGACCTGATGTTGTTCACTCGCCATATAACCCGGATATATCTTGGGCTTATCGCCAAGCCGATATTTTTGCATTTCCAAGTCTTGAAGAAGGGGGACTGCAAGTTACCTATGAAGCAATGGCTCATGGATTACCAGTTCTTACCTCACCTATGGGAGCTGGCAGTATTGCACGGGATGGTATCGATGGCATGATTGTTGCGCCCTACGAACAGGATGCATGGGTTGAAGCTTTACAAAAATTAGCTTCTTCTCCAGACTTACGTACTCGGTTCAGTGATGCAGCTCGTCAGCGTGCGCAGGAATTTACGTGGGAAAGAGTTGCGAATAGACGTGCCAAGTTGATGCTTGAAAAATTGAAATATCCTATACTTTCAGTTCAATGAACATCATTAGACCTACCTTGAAAGTTTTGTTTTTTACTCAGCACTTTCAACTTAGGTATAATGTACGGTTCAAGGATTGAAGTAATAAGAGATACCACCTTTTTCATCCGTATCAAAGGAGGCATTGAACTCTTTGGCTTTCTCATCCAAAAGCTGTCTTGCTTCCTCTATTGATAGCTGCGTTTCTTTAGCAAATTGCACAAGTGTGATGTGTCCATTATCTTCTAAGAGAAGTCGAAAGAAGGTAGAGTTGAGGAGATACGCTTACCGTTTTCACCTGACGGGTGCTGGTACGAGGGGGAGCTTGTGTGGCTTTGGTTGCGGCGGGTAAGGCTGAAGTGATCGCCCAAAACATACTTGAACGAGATAAGCGATAACCCTCCGGGATGCTTCGCTAACGCGTTACGCTAGCAGCGCAGTGTTAGACCGACTGCCTACCGCTAATGTTCTCCATGTAACGGCGTAAGACGGAGTTGATAAGGCTTCTGTACTCTGCACCTTGCGATCGAAACCATGCCATAACCTCAGGGTCTAGCTGAATCAGGTTATCAGCTTGAGCGGCTGGCACTCTCAGCACAGCCTTCTCAAAAAATTCATCGGTCAGAGGCGGAATATCAGAGTAATCAATTTCCTCATCTGTCATTGCCTCTAGTGCAGCCCAATCAGTACGAGAGGTGTTGCTCGAATCGTTGACGCTCATATCGGGAAAGCTCTTCGTGCTGAGATAATACGGATTACATCACCCTGCCGTTCTGTCCAGACAACAACCGCAACACCGTTTCGTAAAAAGCCGATTCCGATCCAACGGTCTTCGCCATAGTCAGTGCGTTCATCAAGCTCAACCAGCATAGAATCATCAAACATATCAGGAACATCTGCGAAGTCAATCCGATGTTTACGGATGTTTTCGAGATTTTTCGCTTCGTCCCACTCAAATTGCATGGAGGCTCATGAATACTAGGCAGGCTATGTTCCATTATCGCCTTTAACTCACAGGCAGCTAAGTTGTACAAGGCGATTGCTTACCGTTTTCACCTGACGGGTGCTGGTTTCGGGGAGCTTGCGTTGCTTTGATTGCTGCGGGTAGGCTGAAGCGTTAGCGAAGCGGGACGTGATAGCGTCCTTCGCCCAAAACCTACTTGAACGATATACAAGCGATCGCGTTATGCCGGGCGTATCTGGTTCCAGAGGTAATGTTAGCCCGCCGTTGTTGCCATTTCGGGTGTTGCATCAGGCGGCACAGGCTCAAAGTGCAGTATCATAATTTGATCCGGACGCAAACCAATCGATTCATAAGTGCGCCCATTGCGCTTGCTGAACTCAACTTCAAAGGCAGCACCACTAGCCAATTCCTCAACTACCGTCCCAACTTGCCCACGCCACAAGTTGTATTCAGGCAGATCGACTGTCAATGCAACTACATCAAGTAATTTGACTGTGCTTATTGCCATTGGGTATCACCCCCACAACGTTACATCCGCAAGTAACTCAAGGTAGCGGCACTTCTAAACTATCGCCTGCCTTTGACGGCCAACGGATTGTCACTACAGTAGAATCTAACTCAGCTTCCCATGTATGAGGCACTCCGGGCAGCCAAAGCACATAATCTCCCTCATTGCACAGCGAGACTTTTTGCTCAGGAAATTGTAGATGAAATCTTCCCTTAACGAGTAAAGAAAGTGTCGTTGCCTCAATATTTAATGCCCATTGCTGTCGAGTTTCGCCAGCTTGATGAACACCCCATTTCACTTCGAGAAGAGACGTTGAACGGGGGTCATCAGTTGGGGTTAAAAAATGACCAATTACCCAACCCCAGCGATTTTCACCTTCAGCCGAAGCATTTCCTAAGACAATTTTAGGTGACATTAAGGGGTTATCTATATATTACTCACGACGTTCTTGATAATCTTCCGAAGAAGTTGGGTCTAACTCCCAGCGCTGATCATCACGTTGTTCTAAAATATCATTAGTTCTCAGAAAAGCGCGATCATCCATTTCTAACCCAACCGCTTTTTCGATATATTCAGTCACATTTTGATCAGGTGTAGGAGTCGTACCGCCAACCGCTTCATCACCCTCCACTTCTGCTTGATACTGATTAACATCAATATCTCCGCCAGATACATCCGGACTAATTGTTATGCCGTCTACTGAATTTTCCAGCATTCTGCCTACACCAATGTTGCGGTCAGTTATTCCCTCGTAGGGAAGTTCTATTTCTTCAAATTCTTTGGTATATTCTGCCGACGTTGCGTTTGGTTTAGTTTCGTTCTCTTTTTCTTCCATCGGGGCTTTAATGACTAAAGTTGCATTAATAGTTTAACGTCTTGCTAACTCTAAGATTTATTACTTTAGATCGAAATTTCTCCCAGGATATCTATCTCTTTTGAACGTACCTAGTCTAAATCGAAATACTATTGTAGAAGCAGGCTACTTTTTTAGACATGAGCAAGCGCTACCTGATGAAAGTGATCAGAAAGCTCAGTGGTGGCAGTTAGCACAAGCTTGGGGAGGCAATAGTAAGAAAGAAATTGTTGAGGTTTTGTAATACAGCACTTGCTGGTGAAAGATACGGGAGAAAAGCGTTCAAGCAGTATGCTGAGAGGACATCCGATGCCGAATTGCGATCGCTTTTTCATGATCTGCTCCAAAACAAACAACATTATCTTCAACCGCTCGAAAGTCGTCTACAGGAATTAGACGATTCTGAATCTCTTTCTGTAACCGTTGCTCATGCTTACGCCACTTTAAAAGCTCTTCTACACTCTACTGATGAGCTTTCAATACTGCGTCATGCTTTAGGGGATATCCAAACTGGCTTTGTCAATATTTTTAACTTGCAAAAGCATTCCACTGAGCCAGCTTCAGCCGCAATTTTTACGGAGATTGAAGGTAATTTAGCTAACTCTGAGCAACAGCTAGCTCAAACTCTATCAGGCTCAAATCGGAACCGAAACCCCTAAACCAGCTAAACCAAATAAAATTTTGAAAATTTTCAGTTGTTCATCAACATTTTACGCCGTCCAAAACAATAGGAAGCTTTTTGTCTGAAGGATAATCTGCTGCCTTTGCTTCATCTTCTTCTAAATTTTCTGGCCGATTGTTGTACCTATTTCTTACTTAACACTTTTAGAAAGAAAATTAGCTCATCAACCAGGAAATTTAG
>CADCTM010000282.1 GCA_902805485.1 uncultured Coleofasciculus sp.
TGTTTTCTTAACTATATTTACCAAGAGCGATCGCTTCTCAATCGCCCTTTAAATAGGGGCATGGCAATACCATGCCCTTAAAATTACGCATTCACCAAATCAGGAAAAACTTCTTGTACCGCCGGATGAACTATGCGATGGTTCTGGATGTTTAGCCCTTTACCTAAAGTTAAGTCAATTTTTAGTGCCCCTAACCCATGATTAGCCAGCTTGAGGACATAAGGCAACGTACTATTATTCAGTGCCTGTGTCGCAGTCCAGGGAACAGCCCCCGGCATATTAGGCACACCGAAATGGACAACGCCTTCTTCTACATAAATCGGATTAGTATGTGATGTTGGTCGTAATGTCTCAATACAGCCGCCTTGGTCTACTGCCACGTCAACAATGACAGCACCAGGATGCATTTTTTGCACCAAACTGCGAGGGACAAGAATTGGCGCACGACGACCTAAAACTAAAACCGCACCAATCAGTAAGTCAGCATTGACAACTGCCGCTTCAATGTGAGCTGAGTTACTGTAAAGCAGTTCAACTCTGGAGCCAAACAGGGTTTCCAAATAAGCTAACCGATCCACATTAACATCAAGAATCTGGACTTGTGCGCCCATTCCTACGGCAATTCGGGCAGCTTCTGTGCCAACGACGCCACCGCCAAGAATGACCACATTACCGGGTCTAACTCCAGGGACGCCGCCTAAAAGAACGCCTCGTCCTCCTTGCTGGCGTTCGAGATACCTCGCCCCAATTTGCACGGAAAGACGACCGGCGATGATGCTCATCGGGGTGAGGAGGGGGAGTCTGCCATCGGGAAGTTCGACGGTTTCATAAGCGATCGCACTGACGCCACAATCAAGCAAATGTTCTGTCAATCCGCGATCGGCTGCTAAATGGAGATAGGTAAATAGTAGCTGCCCTTTTTGCAGAAACTGATATTCTGACTTCAGGGGTTCTTTGACCTTAACGACGAGTTCCCGATCCCAAGCTTCGGCTGCTTGGACGACTTTTCCCCCAGCTTGTTCGTAGTCTTCGTCTGTAAAGCCAGCACCCGTACCGGCATGAGTTTCGACAAAAACTTTATGACCTGCTTCACACAAAACCCGGATACTACTAGGACTTAAGCCTACTCGAAATTCCTGATCTTTCGTTTCTTTCGGGACCCCTATTTCCATGTTTTCCCTCTTAGATAAGTAGTACGTTGCTACCGACGCGATAAGGTGAGTGCGATCGCGAATCGTTGCGTTGACAGTGGTCAGTTACACTATGAAAGCCAATTCCAAGAGCGCTTATCGGTAAGTGAGGCTACTATCCTAACCTTTGGCGTTTAATTACCAGTATGACTATAAAGTTTCGTTCACGAAATAAACTGCCTGCAACGCCAGTTAAGGTCGGGTGCGATCAATTAAACATTACTTTTCTGGGCTTTCCCTGTCCTTTTCCCAACCTGATGATCGCGATCGCTCTGTGTCTCGCCCCGCCCTAGCCTCTCCTCAAACATCCCTTAAAGATAACTTGACAAGCCGACTTAATTAAGCATTCATTAAAATTATTGAAAAATTGTAACTGATTAGTCTGAGCAAAGTGCAAAATTCTCAAACCATGACTCAACCCAAACCCACCACAACCCCCCAGCTAGAAGAACCCAAGTTTGGCTTCAATGAATATGCCGAGCGCCTAAATGGTCGTGCGGCAATGATTGGTTTTATGTTGACTCTGATTATTGAGTACTCAACCAATCAAGGGCTGCTCAACTGGCTTGGCTTGAAATAAAACCAATTAGCCGCGCGAGCTTGATCGGCAACCTCTATCCACTTTCACCCGAAAGAGTCAAAGTGAGATAGACGGGTGCAAGGCTCAAAAAAATCTTCATCTGGCGAACAATAAGGGTTAATGCACCTGTGTTTATGTCGTAAAAAGCACAATCAATTGCGCTCCAACGCTGAAAATAGACATTAGGGCTATCCTTGATCATCGTTAATATGGACGCTGATGAGATAACCTGAAATTAGATGGAATATTTAAGTGAAATAGAGTAAGTAACAAGCCGTGATAAATGCTTTATGGCATCGATTTTTAAAGTCAGCTTACCGTAAGGAACCAATTTCTAGCTTTATCATCATTGTCGGAGCTGTGGATGCAGTGATTGGCGGCTTTGGCGAGCGTTGGTCGTTGCTGAGTTTTGGGCTAATGATGGTGGTGCTAGCGGCGGCTCTTCGTTGGTGGCAAACCCAGCGTCGGGAGGATGAATTATCTGAGCAGCCTGTGACGCATTTTCTGCCGCCAAGTCCATCACGACCGCCTTTACCGATGCTCAGTTCAACAAAGCGTCAGCCACCTCGATAAGTGATTTGAGCTACGGCGGCAAGTTCTAGGGGTGCTTATGTACTTCTACTATTGCAATTGCCGATCACTCCACGTCAAGCACAACTGAATCACAATGTACACTTCTACTGTTGATCGCCGTCTCAAGATTGGCGAAGTTTCCAGCTTGACTGGAATGTCAGTAAAAACGATTCGGTATTACGAAGAGATTGGTCTTCTTTCGACCACTACGACTCGTTCCAAAGCTGGCTACCGCCTTTTCGACCCAACAGTGTTAAATCGCCTCGCCTTTATCAAACGCGCACAATCTCTGGGACTCAGTTTGAGTGAGATTCAAGAACTTTTAGCGGTTCACGATTCTGGTGAGTTGCCTTGTGGTGCTGTGAAAAAGCATTTACTCCTCAAAGTTGAGGCAATAACCCAACAAATGGAAGCGCTCTCAATCTTGAAGTCAGAGCTATTGGGTTTACTTTCTGGTTGGCAAGAAAAACCACCAAGCGATCAAGTTGCTCAAACAATTTGCCCAAATATCCAGCCAGTTAGGAGTAAGTAGCCTCCTAGAGACAACCCTACAACGTTATGTATTGCACCCAGTAGATAAAACGGCTATCGGGCATCCTTCCCTTTGCTTGTAATACGATAGAGCGCTCTATGGTCGCCTTGCCACGAGGAAATAAGGGCGGTCTAGTTTGATATTTGCAAGCCTTGCCATCTAGTCAACGATTGCCCTCAAAGTTTAGCTGGCGAGAGGCTAGATCCAAGGCAAATTCCAGCCTGAAGAGAGCCAATTTTTAAGACTTGATAAAAAAGCGCTTACTTTCTTGCTCATCTGAGCTGTATGAAATAGGATGCACATAGGTAATACGTGTCATACGATAGTATTACAGGGAAAAACATCTACAGAATGAACAAAAGAAGGCTGGTGGTGACAGTCTTCTTGCAGAGGGTGCTATACGGACTGGCTATTTCAGGGTTATCTGCCTTTCCTCGTTTAAATTTATCCGTCTCCACAGCCAAATTGTTTGGAGTCATTGATATAGCTCGGCGCTAATTTGTCGTGAGGTTATTTACCAGGCAAAGA
>CADCTM010000283.1 GCA_902805485.1 uncultured Coleofasciculus sp.
TCTTTGTAGCGATATTGGTCGGCGTGATTGTAGTAAAAACAATCGAGAAATGGCATACTGGCTTCATTAACCGGCACCATGCCCACAAACAACACTGGACATAATCGCTGGGATTGGTCTAGTAAGTTAGCTAGTTCGGGTTGGAATTGCTCAAAATCTGTATAATTCCGTCCGTTGGGGCGTCCAAGACGCGCTGAATCATTAACACCGACAGACAAGATTATCGCATCGGGGACACGATTTTTCAGTTCACCACGATGGCGGAATTCTTGCTCAACACGTTCCTGGATTTGCTTTACGCCATCGCCGCGAACGCCTAGATTATATAGGACATGACCAGGACTTTCTGGCTGCATCCACTGACGCCGCAGTCGCTCTACCCAGCCGCCGCCTTCGGGATCACCAAATCCATAGACGATACTATCTACTAATACTACCAGTTTTAAAGGCGATCGCTTGTCTGGATGAAATGACTGTAAGCTTGGAGCAACAAGTGTTTGCATAGATAACAGTACCGGATCAGTTAATTGTTAACAGCTCGAAACATTTCCAAGATTTTACATAATAGTACGCCATTATCTGCATCTAAGTATATTTACTGGGATAATTTATGAAGGAGTCTTGGGTTGAAGTGCGCTCAGGAAATTAAGCCCTAATCTCTTTTCAATATTGACATTTCCAGAAAAAAATGCATTCAGAATCCGAGTAACTTCATCAACTCTTTAGACAATGGAATGGCAAAAGTTGAATTCACCCCTCTAACCCTCTCCTTACTAAAGCTGCGGTTATTAAGGCAAAGGAGCAAGAATCCTTCAGAGGGAGGCGGGGTATTTCTTGATTTATATTGAATCTAATCTTGTCTAATGATGAACCCTGCTAAACTAAAAAGTACCTATAGCTAGTCATAGATGGCTCCAGCTAAAGGCTGTTCAACCCAACCCCCAACAACGACTATATGCTGCACAAGCGTTACCAATTTGATTCCAGCCAGATTATGCTCCGTGCCGAAGAGCTAGTCAGTGCAGCGTCGAATCGCTATCGGATTACGGTACAAGTCGCCAATCGTGCCAAGCGTCGCCGTTACGAAGATTTTGAAAATATTGATGATCCGATGATGAAGCCGGTGTTGCGGGCAATCATTGAAATGTCGGATGAATTAACACAACCAGAAATTATTGGGGATTAAATCGCCAGTAGCAAAGTAATTATAGCGATCGCGTTTAAAATGCTCAAAACGATCCGAAAGAGCAAATTTATTCGGCTACTACCCCTAACCTTAGCCACGCTCACTAGCATCTGCCTATTTCTAGGAAAGGCAGATGTTAGTTCCAGTATCATTGGGTTAATCGGTACACAACCGGCAACTGCTCAGATTTTTGGTTCCCAGGATGCGTGGCGGAAAGTTTACGAACGTTTACCTAATTTTCCCCTAGAAAATCAGTATGTCAGTAAAGAGACGGGCAAAATCGATGAAAATAGTACCCTAGCCAGTCGCTTGATTCGGTATCACGTCTTTGTGAAAAGTCGTCC
Organism: uncultured Coleofasciculus sp.; assembly: GCA_902805485.1. Classification (GTDB taxonomy): domain Bacteria; phylum Cyanobacteriota; class Cyanobacteriia; order Cyanobacteriales; family Coleofasciculaceae; genus CADCTM01. The sequence continues at coordinate 1,531 of CADCTM010000283.1, forward strand.
GCCTGCGTACAGAATGGATTGGAAGCTGACATTAGCCGATTACATCGGTGTTCAGGGGTATCTTGTGGAATCTCAGTATCCTGGTGGTACTACTTTACGGGAAAATCCTATGGAAGGCGATCGCGCGGCAATTGCCAAACTGAATCGTAAACAACGGGATGCTTTAGTCAATGTTTTAGTCAGCATTTTCAACACCAATCGTCCCGAAGCGCCAACACCGACACCCAGCGCCTCGCCATCACCACCACCACCCCCAACTCCTAACCGCACAACACCATCCCTACCAAAACCCGGCGATGCCCAGTTGTTACGGTAGACTATTGCAGGTCGTTTCTTCATCGCTGTATTACATGGAACGTCTCGTCAAACAGGGTGCGGGTTGGCGTCTAGGGTGGAACCCTGAAGCGGCTGATTATCAAGGGTTAGTGGGTGGAGATGATTGGGCAATTGAGCTGACGGGGGCAGAGTTAGATGATTTTTGCCGTTTGTTGGCGCAATTAGCTCAAACAATGAGTCAGATGGCAAGTGAATTGATGGATGAGGAGAAGATTGCTTGTGAAGCAGAAAGCGATTTGCTCTGGATGGAAGTGGAAGGTTATCCCTCAGCTTATAGTCTGTGCTTTATCTTAAACACGGGACGACGCGGTGAGGGAAATTGGCTTACCGATGCGGTTCCAGGTTTAGTTCAAGCCACTCAGTCGCTAAAAGTATTTTAGAATAGTTGTTTGAATTGCAACTCTTGTGGTATTCTTGATAAATGTGTCCGGGGCGTAGCGCAGCTTGGTAGCGCACTACTTTGGGGTAGTAGGGGTCGTGGGTTCAAATCCCGCCGCTCCGATTGATTAAAAAATCACCAGAACCCAAAACTGGTGATGAGTTGGAGCCTAATATTTCCGGATAAGTTTTTTGGAAATGTTGGGCTTTCGGCTGTTATGGAGTTATTAAAGCTCAGAATACTTTTTTAAGTTACTAATTCAATGCCGTCAATGTAATACAGAAAACATCACACTGTTGCAGTTAACTGTTAAAGTGCGATCGGTTATATATGGGAGGATGAGCAATGTTAAAGCGTCTAACTAGTCGCCCTCTCCTCATTGCCGCAGTGGTTATTGCCTTCATTGCTCTTGCGCCGATTATTGTACTATTTCCCAAGCAACCAATCATGACATCTGCACCTGGGTTGCTAACAGACCCATTTTTGCAACTGCCGACACAGACATCAGTACAAGTGGTATGGTTCACTGAGTTTGCAGGTGCGAGGCATAGTGTTGCCTATGGACAGGGACTGAGACAAAAAGCGATCGCTACTACTGGCAAACTCACTCGTACTCGTGAAGACCAAAATTCCAGAGTCGGCAAACAAACTAAAGACGCTCAACTCTACAAAAAGCCCACAATGCGGGACATCTGGCGTCATGAGGCAGTTGTCAGTAACTTAACCCCAGGTAAGCGCGTTCCCTACCAAGTCACAAGTGTACGGGAAGATGGGCAAACTGTGAGTAGTAACCAATTTACCCTATCCTCCGCACCAACACCGCAAACAGCGCTAAAAATTCTTCTAACTTCCGACCATCAATTAATGCCAATGACATCAGCAAACCTGCAAAAGGTAGCCCAAACAATAGGGCAAGTTGATGCAATTTTCCTTGCAGGAGACTTAGTTAATATTCCCGACCGCGCCTCAGAATGGTTTGATGACAATCGAGGCGGTGCTTTCTTTCCCTGCCTTCAAGGTCGTGCCAATTACCAACTGGAACGAAATGGCATCATAACCACTTACAAAGGTGCCTCATTAATTCAAGATTCACCACTATTTACGGCAACTGGAAATCATGAAGTGATGGGGCGTTTTTCGATGGAAAGCGGTT
>CADCTM010000284.1:0-523 GCA_902805485.1 uncultured Coleofasciculus sp.
CCGCATCTAAGAAAGTATTAAGTACTGGATTCCCGCCTTGTCCACCTTGAGTATTGTTACCCGTTTGCAGGAACTTCAAAACCAGGGGGACTAACATCGGCAACATCGATTGAATCATCCCCGCATCTAGTCCTGTCCGTTGTGCCGCTTCCTGGACAATTTGCTGAATTTGAGGCGCACTGAAAAGCATCTGAACCGCTTGATTACTAGGATTAGTACCAGCAAATTGACTGACAAATTGTTGAGCCTGATCCTGACCCTCATTGTCTCGCTTTTGTTGCAAAGCCGAGCGAGTATAGTTTCCGACAACCGATAAAACCGATTGAATCGCTGAAGGGTCAGCGTTGGTATTATTGCTTAACTGTTGAACTGTACTAAAAATGTCACCCAGTTCGTTAGGATTACCTTGCTGAGTAGGACTATCGATCGCATTAATGAATTGCTCAAACAGACTAATAAGCTTTTCCTCAATTTTCAGATGGAGATTGAACTACTCATTGATGGTGGTGCTACCCTAGACGAG
>CADCTM010000284.1:533-3394 GCA_902805485.1 uncultured Coleofasciculus sp.
CTTGCTGGGTGGGACTGTCAATCGCATTAATGATTTGGTCAAACAGACTCATACGTTTTTACTCAATTTTCGTAAGGGACAAACTGTAATCGATCGTACTCGTTCATGGTGCTAGCCTGTGCGGTAGAAACTTATCCCCTAAATTCAAATTATGCTTACCATAGCTAACCACCGACGCTTTTAGTCCTTGCCTTGCAAACGAGAGTACGCGCAACGCTGTGACTTCAGTCGTTGGGTATTCGTCCCAGAGGTCTAGTCAGTGTAGGCTAGTGTTAACGCTTAACCCCCAACCTTTGCCTATCCTTTAACCCCTGTTTTTCATGCCCCTTTCACGCTTATTGACGCTGATTATTGGTCTCAGCTTAATACTGGGGCTAATGCTTTGGCTGATTAACTCCCTGTATCGGTTGTACATCCAGATTTCATTTACAGCACCATTTTTAGCGAACTTGCTGCTGTTATTGATGATTGCCTTGATTGGGATGTTAATTTTTGCCTTTGTCTACTACGTTGGCATATTTCAGCAAACAAAAAAAACCTCACGCACACGCCGTCTATTGCCGAATGTACCTGTTGTAAAAACAGAGGCAGCAGAGGAAACGCTAAAAGCTGTCCGGCAACAAGTTACACAAATTCAGGATGAGGTGGCACGGCAAGAATTACTGACTCGTTCGCGGGAAATTGAAGCAATTTTAGCGCGTGGGGAACTACTAGTTGTTGTTTTCGGCACCGGTTCGGCGGGGAAAACTTCTTTAGTTAATGCCTTAATTGGGCGAGTTGTGGGTAAAGTCGGGGCGCCAATGGGGACGACGGAGGCGGGGGAAACTTATAGCCTGAAGTTGAAGGGATTAAATCGCCAAATTTTTATTACCGATACACCGGGGATTTTAGAGGCGGGTGTGGCGGGGACGGAACGAGAACAAATGGCGCGACAATTGGCAACGGAAGCGGATTTGTTGTTGTTTGTTGTGGATAATGACCTGCGACAGTCGGAATATGAGCCTTTACGCGGGTTAGCGGAGATCGGCAAGCGTAGTCTCTTAATTTTGAATAAAACTGACCTCTATTCAGAAGCGGATAAGGAAACGATTTTGGCGCGGTTGCGGCAACGAGTGCGGGGATTTATTGCCTCGATGGATGTCGTGGCGATTACGGCTAATCCTCAGCCAGCACGGCTAGAAAATGGTGAAGTTTTCCAACCCGACCCTGACATAATGCCCTTGATACGCCGACTTGCTGCGGTTCTACGGGCTGAGGGAGAAGATTTGGTCGCGGATAACATTTTGCTGCAATCCCAGCGTTTAGGCGAAGAAGCAAGGCGTTTGATTGATACTCAGCGTCGGCGACAGGCGGAGAAGGTGGTGGAACGTTTTCAGTGGATAGGGGCGGGTGTGATTGCGGTGACACCTTTGCCGGTTGTGGATTTGCTGGCAACGGCGGCGGTTAATGCTCAAATGGTTGTGGAAATTGGCAGGATTTACGGTTGTGAGTTGAATATGGAACGGGGGAGGGAGTTGGCGCTTTCTCTGGGAAAGACTTTGGCAAGTTTGGGCATTGTTAAGGGTGCGATTGAATTACTTTCAAAGGCACTTCAACTTAATGTTGCTACTTATCTTCTTGGTAAGGCGATTCAGGGCGTTACGGCGGCATATCTAACCCGAATTGCGGGGAAAAGTTTTATTGAGTATTTTCGCCATGATCAAGATTGGGGGGATGGCGGGATTACGGAGGTGGTGCAGCGGCAGTTTCAGCTTAACAAGAAGGATGAGTTTATTAAGGCATTTGTGCAACAAGCGATCGCACGGGTGGTAAGACCTTTGGCAGAAAGTCGAGAAGTAGAAGATGAACCTGCATCTGATCAATCGCGTTAGGGTTGTCTACTCTCACCCCCAACCCTTCTACCGTAGTGGGAGAAGACGCTGGGGGATGAGGGGGAACAATCATCTAACGCCCTAAAACAATCTCCACTCCCACCGGCATCTGACTTACAGGCGCCGGTATCATCTCACCCCGGAAGTCCAACAACTGGACAAGCAGGAGGTAGCCCAGGGCTAAAGTAATCGAAATCGCTCCCGTTATAATTGCAACAAGCTTTCCGCGCTCCATCAGTTCCCTCGAAGTTATAGTTTTTGTGGTGTCTCTACCTCAAACTTTGCCACAACTATTCCTAACTGAACAATGAGTTTCCAGCAACTGAGCGCTTATCTGCGGAAATGACACAAAAATCGCCAAAATAGGGAATCATTAAACTCAGGAAAGATAAGCGATCGCATTAACTTGGATGGAATCTACGGCTGTACCAACTCAACTCACGACCCTTGACCGAATACCAGTAGTCCAGACTTCTGAACTGACAAAAGTCTATCGCACTGGCTTCTGGTTAAATCAAAAAATTGAATCTCTTATAAATTGCTCTCTTACTGTCTATCAAGGTGAAACTTTTGGCTTACTTGGACCCAATGGCGCCGGGAAAACAACGCTCTTAAAAACATTATTAGGAATTGTCCGACCAACATCAGGGCGTGCTTGGTTGCTGGGTAGTGCTATCGGTGATACAAAAATCAAGCAACGCATCGGTTACTTGCCAGAAAATGCTTACTTTTATGATTATCTCACTGGTTGGGAGTTTTTACAATTTGTTGCGGGATTATTTGCAATTCCAGCCGCGTTACAAGAGCAACGTATTCCTTTACTCTTGGATTTAGTAGGATTATCTAAATCAGCGGCGCGTAAGAAGCAATTACGACAATATTCTAAAGGAATGCTGCAACGGATTGGGATGGCGCAAGCATTAATTAATGATCCAGAAGTAGTATTTTTGGATGAACCAATGTCGGGACTTGACCCGATGGGACGTTATC
>CADCTM010000285.1 GCA_902805485.1 uncultured Coleofasciculus sp.
AAGGGGATCGATAGAAAGAGAAAGTTTATACGGTTCTGGTGCTGTCCCTTGTACTTCTGCTAATACTTGTGGACCTTTAAATTCAATACTAAGAACATTCCCTTCTCGTGCATAGTTTCTTGCCCGTTCCAAACGCTTTTTAAAACGGTAAGAATTTAATAAATCATTCCAGCGTTGTACCCACCATTCTTGGCTCTCGATTTCGTAGCTAGTCATAAATTATTACTCTTCATCAATCACAGCATTCCGATCCAGCAATAAAAGCGATCGCAATTGATCTGTATTCATCTCCGTCAACCACTCTTCGCCCGCATCTACTGTTTGTTCAGCTAACTGCTTCTTGCTTTCAATAATCTCATTAATTCGTTCTTCCAAAGTCCCCGTACACACAAATTTATGCACCTGAACATTGCGAGTTTGACCAATCCGAAAGGCGCGATCTGTCGCCTGATTTTCCACCGCTGGGTTCCACCACCGATCAACGTGAAAAACATGATTTGCCCGTGTTAAATTTAGTCCAGTTCCTCCCGCTTTTAAAGATAAAATTAGAATACGCGGCCCATCCGGATCATTCTGGAAGCGGTCAATCATTTCCTCCCGCTGCTGCTTTTTAGTTGACCCATACAAAAACAATGTTTCTTGACCTAATTGCTGCTTTAAATAAGGTTGCAGAAGTTTTCCCCACTCAGCAAATTGGGTAAAAATTAAAGCGTGATCGCCTTCTTCAATCGCTTCCTCCAGCATTTCCTGTAAGCGTAACAACTTCCCTGAACGTTTGTTACTGCCGACACTTTTCTCTTTTAAATATTGTGCTGGATGATTACAGACCTGCTTCAGTCTTAATAGTAAGGTCAAAATTAAACCCCGGCGCTTAATACCATCAGACTCTTCAATTTCGACTAAAGACTCATCCACTAACTTTTGATAAAGTGTTGCTTGTTCTGTAGAAAGTCCACAAAACACATTCATTTCCTGTTTTTCCGGCAAATCTTGAATAATATCCTTATCCGTTTTCAAGCGTCGCAAGATAAACGGTTGAACAAGCGATCGCAATGTCTGCAAAGAATCCCGATCGCCAAATTTCTCAATTGGCAAGGCAAAGCGACGTTGGAAAAATTGCTGATTTCCTAAATACCCCGGATTGAGGAAATCCAAAATTGACCACAATTCTGACAACCGATTTTCTACAGGCGTCCCCGTCAAACTAATCCGAAATCCCGCTTTTAACTGTCGTACCGCTTGGGATTGCTTTGCCCCTGGATTTTTAATATTCTGTGCCTCATCTAAGACAATCCCTTGCCAAGAAACCCCTTCAAAAGTGGTTGCGTCGCGATAGATCAAAGGATAACTTGTAATCACTAACTGCTTATCAATCACCGCTTTAGCAAACGCCTTACCTTTTAGCCGTTTATCACCATGATGAACGATTGTTTTCAGCGTGGGACCAAACTTCTTGACTTCCCGTTCCCAGTTGCCTAAAACTGAAGTAGGACAGACGACAAGTGTCGGTAATTCTAAGGCTTCCTGCTCTTGTAAATGCAATAGAAATGCAATCAGTTGCGGCGTTTTTCCTAATCCCATATCATCGGCAAGACAAGCCCCCAAACCCCAACGTTCCAGGAAAGCCAGCCAGCTAACCCCTCGCGCTTGGTAGGGTCTTAATTGACCTTTAAAGCCTTTAGGAGTCTCAATCAGCGTAATAGACTGATTTCCTGTAAGATTCATGATCAACTCTTGCAATGCTCCAGATGCCTCAAAGTTGACAACAGGCAGTTTTGCCAACGTCGTAGTGTCACCTGTACTCAGACGCAAAGCATCTTCCACAGTCAGGTTCATCTGTTCTTTTGATTCAGCAAAAATCGCTTGGGCGGCACGTACTTCTGAAGGTTGCAGTGCAATCCACTCGCCCTTAACTTCTACCAACGGGGACTTTAGCGCCATCAAGCGGTCAAATTCTTTTTTCGAGATCGTTTTATCGCCGATCGCTAATTCCCATTTGAACTTTAGCAAACTTTGCAACCCTAAGCGATCGCCTTTTTTCGGTTGGGGCGCCTCAGCACTAATACTAATTCCCAACCGCTTCGCCCCAGCACCCGGTGCTAACCCAGGCGGCAAAACAATCCCCAATCCGCTATCCTGTAAGCGCCATGCACTGCCCTTAATAAACTCATATACCTCCACCGATGTCAGTTCGCATATCTGGGGACGCCGTTCGTGTAAACTCGGTTCAATTGGAGGATAAAGTCGCGAAGCTAATCCTAAACCCTTAAGAAACGTCTCCTGCGGTTGCTCAATCGTCCGTCCTTGATACTCTAAACGCTCAACAGGCTGACTCCAAATTGTTGTCGCATCAACCCAAAAATCGGCATTATCCACCGCTTGTAAACCATACTCCAAGCACCAATTACTTTCGCCTGTAGCTGGCGGTTTCAGAGAAAAGCCAGTACGCCAGAGATTTTGCCGCAACGTTTGGGAAGTCGGTACAACTAAATTTTGTTGCACTGGCATTGTCCAAGTTTTTAGCGCCGCTTCCAGTCGCGCCCCTTCCTCAGTCGGTATTTCCAGGGTGTGGGATGAGGTAAGAAGCGATCGCAACCATTCCTGCATCGGCGATTCTACCGCAGGAATTGCCTGATTTTCCACCCAATGACTCACCTGAGCATCAACAACACTACTCAAGAAAGCAAGCAATAATTCTTGAGGCTCCAGTGGTAGAAAGGAACTAGAAGATTCCCCCTTGCCCATTCCCTGATAAACTCGACAGGCAGAAGGCATTACAGAAGCAAACTTATCCAAACGCCCTTGATCAACAGCACTATCAAGTAGCGGTTGCCAGCAAGCAATCATCTCACCATTCGGTTTACGATATAGTCCCGGTAAAAACTTCCCCCGACTTAATAAATCCAAACTCCAGCGACACACCTGCGACCAAAAGCGCAACTCACTGCCCACATAAGCATCCGCAGCTTTAAACGAACCCAGGGGTAAGGCTTGAAGAAATCTTACAGCATCTAATGGCGTCAATGTAAAGCCCTCAACTTGCCATAGTTGCAGTGCAGGGGGGGAATCTGTATTACCTGAAGGCATTTTAGTCGATAGCAACGGGTACGCCGGCCCCCCGTTTTCCGGGATCTGAGTCGGGAGTGCAACCACTTGCGGTTGCCAATTGTTTGACTTGTTTTGTGCAACCGCGCCTTGACTGCCTTGGCGAGAATCAGGCGTTTCTAAAAGTTGAAGAAGGGAAAGATTGTGAGAACGTAAAAAAGACTTCAACTCTGAGAGCAACATTGCAAACGGATGAGATAACGCCCCCGCTTGGGAGTCCGATTCCACAGACGCCATCGGACGCCAGGTTTCTCCCCAAACAAATAAATGATCATCATCACCAGGTAT
>CADCTM010000286.1 GCA_902805485.1 uncultured Coleofasciculus sp.
CCAGAGTGCTGACGTTAATTGCCCATTGATGCTTTTTCTCTGCCTGAGATTCGTTATAAACTTTAATGGCATTTACTGAGCGCCGTATCTTCTCCAAAGCACTACCCGGAGCTTGACACCCTCGTAATTCCTCATTGCTCATTTGCTCAAAACGAATGCTTATAACCTTTGATTCTTCTACAGGCTTCTCAACTTCCTGGACGACCTCTTTAATAACTTCCACAGGCTTCTTAACTTCCTCCACTACTTTTACAACTTCCTTTACCAACTTTCCTTCCTCAAACTGTTTGCCAATTTTAGCTAAACGAATCAGTTCTTCGATTCGTGAAAGTTGATCAGGATAAGGGAGAAATTCTTGATTGTCGATAATATCTTTAGCTGCTACAGTCATCCGAAGTCGTATTTGATTCACGGTTTGTTTTGGTTTAGTAATTTTTTCGTTTGTTCGTTTCACCCAAGCGCCCCTAACAACAGCTTTGCCTCTTGCGTCAACTACCTGATAATCCTCATAGTTAGATGCAGTAGCGTCGCTTGTGTGACCTAAGCGCTCTTTAATGAACAGGGATTCAGAGTGATTGCTAGGACAGAATAGATAAATTGCGATCGCTGCATAGGATGCCCTTAAATTCTTGGAGGAAAGTACTTTCTCCCCATGCGGCGGACTGATTAACTCGCCAAAATGCTCTTTAACTTTGCTATTGACTGTAGAGTTTTTCCCACTATCAATTTCTGCGAGATTCCAATTTTTCATCTCCTTTATTTCAGCCATCCGTCGCAGTTTGAGAAGCCCATCAACAACTTTGAAAGACTCTACCAGGGTTAAAGCTGAATACTTCCTTTGCTCTCCCTTAGCTTTTAACTGCCCTTCAAAATCAGCTTCAAACTGCCCTGTTTGGGTAAAGGCGGCTGTACTCAGAATCTCACTCATTCGCCTTCCTGTAGCTGCGATTAAACCAACTGCTAATTCTCTGTAGTCAGGAGAGTCGAGTAATTTATCAATAGTTTCTAGGTATCTGTCAAGGCAATTAATAGGGGATAGGTTGCGGCGTTGTTGATTCTTTTTATCTTCAGTAGGCTGTTTTCTGGTTATGTGGGTTTCATGAGAATAATTCATGAATAGCAGGGCGTAATGCTGTTGAACAATTCCGTTTTTTGTTTGTTGAGGGTAGCTATTAGACTCGTTTAATTTAGCGGTCGTTTGCCATGCCTTAATAGCATTGCGAATTTGGGATAAGTGAGTAGCAGCGGCATTCATCCAGCTAGTTTCGATTACTTCCTTTTTTTGAGCTTTGGCTTTTTCTTCACTTAGCCGTTTCACTTCTGTCTCAAATAAAGTTTTTTGTTCTAAGCAGTAAAGCTCTATTTCTTCTTTGTTCTGTAGATTCTGTAAGCCTTTTAGAAAATGCTCTGTCCACCTTTTTACCCAAGCTGTTCTAACGTTGTAATCTACAATTTTTGATAGCTTGGTAGACATCTGCTTAACTTCTTTTACTTAACTTCCTACAGCCTATCGGTAACTTCCTACACTTACAAGCAAGTTGTGACACTTTCTAACTGGCACAAGTGGAGGAAGCTGAAGGTAGTATTAAAGGGTAAACCAGACACATTCTCTTAAACAGAACCCCTAGACTTTGCGGCGGCTAGGGATTTGAGTTATTGGAAATAGGGTTCTTAAGACCTGATATCCTTCCTGACTTTTTCAGATATCTATTGCATCGCCTGGATCACTGCCGAAGCAACAGCAGACATCACGCTTTCGCGTTGCTCTAAAGGCACTTTTGAACCGGCAATAAATACTGCGATTGCAACATTCTTTCCGGTTGGGGAACTAATCAAGCCAACATCATTGGTAGCGATGCCGATTCCTACCACATCCGCCCCGGTGCCAGTCTTATGAGCGATCGACCAACCCGGCGGCAACCCAGCTTTGAGCCGTTGCTGTCCGGTTGGAGAGTCGGTCATAATCTTGAGTAATAGAGCTGTTGAATCCTCCGATAATAGTTGACGCGATTGCAGTTTGACGAGCAAATCAATCATCCCTTCCGGTGTTGCAGTATCTCGCGGATCGGTCAAATATCTTTCCATTGCAGCCTTCTTAACGGCATCGGGAATCTGCCCAACCGCCTCTTCATATTTCTGCTTGTCTACTAATTCAGGACGAAAGTTAGTGAGTCCGACAGTATCAGGCTGTAGTTGTTGTTCCAAGCGATCGACACGAACATCACGAAGGTTCATTCTGCCCAAGTTAGCTGTGACTTGCTCAGGTCCACCAACCAACCGAACTAACGCATCTGCCGCCGTGTTATCACTATCGCCAACAGCTCGCTGCAAAAGATACTGGACTGAAAACTGACCGTAATCGCCTTTGATTTCTTTGAGAATCGGACTCCATGCTGGCACGAACTGTTCGCGAGTAATGGTGACAGTTTGGTTGAGCGAAAGTTTACCTTCGTCTACAAGCTTTAATACAACGATGCCAAGGGGAAGCTTGAATACGCTTTGCATCGGAAACCGTTGGTTGCCATTGCGAAACCAACGTTCACCTGTATCAAGGTCTAAAACTCCAATGCCAACATTACCTTGAGCTCTGGAGAGATCGAGATTGTTAAGCCGCTCTTGTAGCCGTGTCGTATTGGGTTCTCCAGCGACAAGCTGTGCCTTTTCCAGCCTTCTATCTGCCACCGATTTCACGGAATCTATTGTATCGCTAGACACTGCAATCGCTACAGATTCGCGGGACAGATCGGGCGAGTGTACGCATCCTGGCAGTACACTACCACTAACTAGAAGAAGCGTTAATAGAATTTGTTTGTTCATTATAAGCAATATCTCTGCCCTGTCACTATTGTGACATTAGACCTTTTGCAAAAACTTTTGAAGGGCAAACTTGAGTTTCTGTTAGTTGGCAAACCGTTATTAGTTTGCTTGATGATATGTCCATCACTACTACAGGCTTACGCCGAAGTTAAACGTCGATGTCTTTACACTTAATAATTGCTGGACTGACGGGAATGCATGGGGTATTAACTGCCAAAAGTGCTCTTGAATATCACAAACAAGCACAATCCGATAAGAGAAGTCTGATTGTAAAACTCATTTGTGCAAGTTTGCTAGTTCTGGCTTTTTTTGTGATGCTGACGTATGGCGTGTTAAATATCTCGCCAATCATAACCTTTTTCTGTGGCTGGCTTTTAGCGGCGATCGCGAGTGTACTACTTACAATTACAGAAGCGATTGAGGTGATCAAAGCATTTAGACACAAATATCATCAACGCCGAAATATAGCTAGGGTAGTGCTAAACTTTTTGGCTCTGCTAATCTATTGTATTCTCGCCCTTTGGATGAGTATGCTTTTAGCCATAGC
>CADCTM010000287.1 GCA_902805485.1 uncultured Coleofasciculus sp.
CTGGTTCCATCCCTAAATTGTTGCGGATGATGGGCCAGAAAAACACATACAGATCGGAATGATTTTTGACTGCCTTACAAAATGCGATCGCACTCTGCAAAACTTCAGCTTTCCCTTTATCTGAGGTGATATTCCCTGACTCAATCAATTGTTGTGCCTTCCACCGGAATCCATGAGCGGCAGAGTTAATGTGAGCCTTCCAGCCCTTCATTCCCTCACGAATGAAGAATTCGTCAGGGTCTAATCCATCTGGCAATTTTGGCGCAATATAAACGCTGATGCCAGCTTCAGTTAACCGCAAAAGATTAGAGTTGGTTCCTCTTTCGCCTCCATGATCTGGGTCGCCACACAGCGTAGTTTTTGTGATTCTCCGTCGCTTAAGAGTTGCGATTTGGTCACCTGAACAACTGGCAGCAACATAAGCGCAAACGCTAGTGTCACCCTTCGCCTGTAACACCACTGCGTCTATGACGCCCTCGACTAAAGTAATTTCATTGTGTCCAGCTTTAAGCGCTCGGTCGAAGTATAGCGGTGATTGTTTGGTTCCCCCCCCAGGAGTCGCTATAGTTTTGGGCTTGCCATCTGGTGGAAACTGCTTGAAATAGCGTCCGTAGATGGTAAGGGGGCGACCATTAGCATCATTCCATAAGAAAGTAATGTATCGCTCCATGTCCTTCCAGATACAGCCCGTACCTTGCCAGTCGTCTTTGGTGAAGCCCTTAGAAATTAAATGGCGCTTTAGTTCACCAGCGCTTGGATAGTAGCCGATGGGCAGCAATTTAATTTCTTCCTCTGTTAAGCCTCTTTTAGCCACCAAATAGTGACGGGCTTCCAGTGCCTCAACTCGCTCGCTCCACAGAATTTCCTGACAATAGTTTTGAGTTTCAGCTAGAACTGCCCGTCGCCGTTCCCATTTCTGTGCTAAAGCTATTTCTTCAGGTGAGGATTCTCGTTCCGGGAATCGTACATTTGCATCGGCGGCTAAATCCCGAACTGTCTCAACAAAATCTTTGCCGCGAGCTTTGACCCATCGTCCTGCCTTGAGGCTGGCTCGATAATCGGCGGGGCTACCACCAAATTGACAGCCTTCACACCAAAATAATTTTGACGAGCTGGTGACGACGAAACTGGAGCCTGAGTTACTTTGATGTAACGGACATCCCCCCCGCAACCTGTCGCCAGATTGCTTAAAATTGTGTGCCGGATGATCGTAAATCTGCTCGGCACAAAGAGTGTTAATTGCGTCTTCTAAGCAGCGCGAGAGGGCTTCCTGCTGCCCTTGCTGACGCTTTCGAGTTGAATTAATAGGTGATGCAACCATTACCGCAGCCCTCCCTGATTTTCAATTTTTGCTAAGTCAGATTTGCCAATCCACTTGATGAAGCGAGAGCGTTGCAAGGCGGCGAAGCGCAGCTCGCACTTTCCACATAGCAGCGATTGCTCGCCGGGTTGCCTGCCAGCACCTAGTTTCCGCTTAGTGCCTCTACAGTTAGCGCTAGGTAAGTGATTGAGATTCGCTCTAAAAATTTGCTGAGGTGTGATAACATTATCACAAAGGTTAAACGATTTTAATTGTTTCACTGGTGGGGCTTCTCCTTTTCTTGGTTGGACGGGGGAAGCCCTACTGCCTTTTTCTATGAATTCATCGCTTGCCTTGATAAGCTAGCGTTGATATATCAAATTAGATTGACTCCGGTTGGCCGGTTGTCTTCTGCCGTGCTGTTAGAAGCAGCACGATCAGGCAAAGGCAGCAGGGCAACCGTTTACTTTTGATTGGCTTTTGCAGAACGAATGCTGATTAAGGCTCGGATTTGGGTTTTCTCTAGATGCATAAAACTCCTTAAGTAGCTGAGGAAAATTCTAAGCTCTCCAAATGTCAAGGACACAAATTGCTCAAAATGGAGACAACGCGCTCGTGTACCTATTGGACGACAAAATTAAGATTACAGCGATATTTTCTTAGGTGTAAGGTTTTGGGCGCAAGTGGTACCAAAAAAGGTTAACTCTTGTAACGTTCGGCTTTTCTGGGATGAAATTCGCTCACTATCTCGTCGTACACTTCAGCGGTGGTACGCTCGTAATCTTTCAGCTTACGTCTCACCCGCTTATCTTTACTTTCTCGACAAGCCTCCAAACAGGCATTTAGGAAAAAAAGATATTCCGGCATTGGTTGGGGAGTTTTTTTAAGAACCCTGTCAACCAAGCGCTTAAATTTACGCTTCTCCTCGGCTGTCAATTTTCCTTGATTTTCCAGCCCCAAACATTTGCGATATTGTTTCCAACCCTCGTACAGCGCACGGGAACTAACTTTTCCAGGATTGAGGACTTGATCGACCGCTTTGCCCTCCAAAATATATCGAAAGGCATCGCCTGGTCTGTTCGCTGGCATCTCAATCCCCTTGAAGAATTTTTCAATGTCGGACCATCCCCAGTTGAGCAGATCGTAGAGCGCCAAATATCGTTCAACCACCGATGCCAAAAAACTTGGATCTCCATTCAATTCTTCTGCTAAACCCTGTAGGGTATGGTTCCCAGAAAAATAGTTTGAAAGGGCTATTTTAATCAGTGTCCACACCCGCTTAATCCGATGCCATTTTTTGATTTGAGCCTCTGTGGGAACTAGAGGGAGGCATTCAGTTGGCGGTATCCCGCCAAGAATGTCCAGCAATTCAGTTTGTTGGATTGTTGTAAACATTTTTTGCTAGTGATTGAAGTTTGCGACCGCGCACGATCCATCGATCCGTACACCCCCAGCTAGGGGCGATTACCGTAGATCGCGATTGACAACGAATCAGCAACAGAGCGCACGTCAGGGGGTAAAGCCTTGAGCTGTGCCTCAAAGCTGGGTGGAGGCTGGGGACGGGGAGGGCGATCGCCCACGTCATAGCTCAAGAGTGTCTCGGTCATAAAGGCGATCGCTCCTCAACCCTCAACGTCAGCGTCTTCACTTAAAAATTCAGCCGCTCTAATGCACACTCCTTGGATAGTCATGAAATGATCTCTGATCTGGCGACTTGCTTGCGGACTAGCTTGCTCGGTGTTGGCTAGCAAATCTCGAAGTAGCTGTGATTCTCGCTCTAGCGCGATCGCTAACTCTTCTATCTCGGCATAATCCTCAGTCATCTTGAACCTCCTTTTTTCCCCTGCCTTTTCCACTGCTGTCAGAAACGGGAGGCTTCGGTTTTGGCGGAATCTCTCCTCGTTCCCTTGCCTCTCTAAGAGAAGACTCAATTAGAAAGTTTGCAAGATTTGCTGTGGGTCTTCCCTGTGTTTCAGCCCACCACTCCAACTCCTCATAAACAGAATCTGGTAGGGTGACGTTAATCCGTTTGCTCACAGATTTACTTTTGTGATGTCTAT
>CADCTM010000288.1 GCA_902805485.1 uncultured Coleofasciculus sp.
GGGTTTGTTGATTAGTGATCGCTTGTGCCACCCCTCCTTCTGAGGCGGTGCGAGGGTGCGATTCCCTCAGATTGCCTGGGCATTATGCCCGTCGTTGAGTTGAGGAAAAAGTAAGTCAAGTCAAGTTACACTCTTAAGTTACAAAAAAAGAAACCCCCCGCCTAAGCGAAGAGTCTCCTTGTTTTGTTTTTGCCTTGCTTGAGCCAGTCAATCGGTTTTTCGAGAAGCAGAGAAAACTAGACTTTCAAGCATCAAAACACTTCAAGAGATTGCCTTGAAGCGGTGTAGTCGTCATCCTGACGGTAGTCCTAAACAAGTAAGGATATAATGATAGTCGATGTTTAGTTCTTTCTGGTGAGGTAGTGATGATTTCTTGTCCAAGTTGTGAGTCAAACCACACCGTCAAGAATGGCAGAATTCACACTGGCAAACAGAACTATCGATGTCGGGATTGCGGGAGACAATTTGTGCAATACCCACAGAACAAAGTAATTGAACAAGCAACAAAAGATTTGATTGACAAACTGTTGTTGGAACGCCTCTCCTTGGCAGGAATTGCCAGAGTGACTGGGGTTTCTGAACTTTGGCTGCAACGCTATGTCAATGCTTTATATGCAGTTGTGCCTCGAAGCGTGACGGTGAGCGCTAAAAAAAGGGGCGGTTAACGCTCCAATGTGACGAGTTGTGGTCATTTGTCAATCACAAAGGAAACCAGCAATGGGTGTGGTTAGCCATAGATGTCTTGACACGGGAAATCGTGGGTGTTCACATCGGAGACCGTTCAGAGACTGGAGCCAAAGCTTTATGGCAATCCTTGCCTCCAATCTATCGACAATGTGCGGTTTGCTACACTGATTTTTGGGCAGCTTATGGGGCAGTTCTACCGAGCCAACGGCATCGAGCCGTTGGCAAGGAAAGTGGATTGACCAATCTGGTTGAACGATTCAACTGCACCTTACGCCAAAGAATCTCACGATTAGTGAGAAAAACGTTGTCGTTTTCAAAGTCGTTGGACAATCACGTTGGAGCAATCTGGTACTTTATCCATCACTACAACGCATCCTTACCTGTTTAGGACTACCATGTTCTTTTCGTGAAAGAAAAGATGTTGACCTAAAGAGGGTTGACCTGAGATGAACTCGTGTTGAAAGCTAGAAAAGTCAGAAAGCATTTATGTTTCAAGCTGTGAATGAGCAGGTGCAGACAGCTATGACAAACACCCTTCTTAAACCCAGTGAACTGAACCAACAATTCCAGAGAACGCCGACGTTATCCAGTCGGCAGATGGGCTGGCATGGCATCTTGGTTGAGCAGCATCACTATACTTCAATTCCTGACAAAACAGAAGAAAAAGAACTGCCTGCTCTGTCCGACCATTGGCTAATCTTACCGATGGGATCTCCCACTTATGTGAATCAGAAATCTGACGATCGCTGGCGCGAACCAATCTTTCAAAAAGGAGATAGCCTCCTGGTTCCGGCTGAGCAGTTGAGCTACTGGTGTTGTCCAGGCGGTCAGGCTGTCCAAGAACTCAACATTTACTTACAGCCAAAGCTGGTCGAACAAGTTGCTGAAGTGTCTGAAACTAATACAGCACAGGTCAATTTGGTTAACCATTTCGGTCAGCAAGATTTGAATCTTCAGCAGATTGCCATGCTGCTTTTAGCTGAGGCGAAATCAGGTGGCATGATGGGGCGATTATATGTTGAATCCTTGTCTCAAGCCTTAATCATTCATCTCTTGCGGCATTATTCTGAGGGTGCCCCCATCACTGCACGTGAGAATAGAAGCCTAACTCATATCCAGTTGCAGCCGGCGCTCGACTACATTCACACACATCTCGATCAAGATTTGTCACTGGTGCAAATTGCTCAGAATAGTAATATTAGCCCGACTTACTTTGCCCGTTTATTCAAGCAAGCGGCGGGTACTTCGTTACATCAATATGTGATCAAACAGCGAGTGAAGCGGGCGAAACTGCTGCTAACGACTACCGAATTCACGATCGAGCATATTGCAGCCCAAGTGGGGTTTAGCAGCCAAAGCCATCTTACCCATCACTGCAAACGTCTGACTGGCATGACACCCAAACAGCTCTTTAACAGTGTCAGAATCTGATAAATCGGGGTCAGAATCTGTCACAAGTCAATTCCAGCAATTGATACGCTTTAAGTGTGTTAGAGAAATCTAATGCAGCCAGCGTAGCATGCAACTTCTACGACTTCGATCATCTGCGAAACATTGTGTTTAACCTCAAATAGAGCACCGACGAATGCTTGAGCATTCGCCAGATTTTTGTCCGGCACTTAAATTCCATTCACTCATGCATTACTTTATGAAAACCAAAGAACCAACCATTGTTTTTGACCAGGAACGCGCTTCTCACTTTATGACGACAGCACCGATACTTTTCGTTGGGGGATCGGGCGTTGTGGGGCGCGACGCCGTTAGATGGTTCCGCCAGAGGCATCCCGGGATTCCAGTACTTATTGGAGGACGGAACCTGCAAGCGGCAGGCGAAGTTGCCCAGGAGGTGGGCGCTGCCGAAGCCGTTGCCATCGATCTCGATCAGCCCCGCTTGGGCCTCGGTGACGACGTCGCCATCGCTGCCGTGGTGATGTTGGCTCCCGAAGCTGGGCTTAGAGGTCTGAGCTACGCGCAGGACTTGGGCATCCCTTACCTGAACATCAACGCTGCCGTCACCGAAAGCGGTCCCGAGTTGGCACTGTTCGCGCATCGTGCGACCGCAGCACCCGTCGTACTCGCCAGTCACTGGCTGGCTGGTGCAGCCACATTTCTGGCGCTGAACAGCGCCAAAGGCTTCGAGATCGTCCAATCCATCAGGCTCGGAGCAATCGTAGACGAGCAGGATCTAGTCGGTCCATCGGCAATCGAAGACATGGAGCGGGTACACGGGGCTGCTCCCCCCGCACTGGTATTCAAGGGTGGGCGGCGCGTGTGGCTGTCCGGCGATGCCGCAAAGGGCAATGTCGAAGCAATTGACGGTCGATCGCTCGATGCCACTGCCTTTTCCACGTTCGATACCGTGAGTCTCCATGCTGCCACTGGGGCACCGGATATACGCTTCGACCTGGTGAATGGTGAATCGTCCAGCCGCCGCCGGGGCGGTGAGGCGGCGACCGAGATCGTCGTCGAGATCGAGGGCGAGGCCGATGGTCGAACGAAGCGTTCGCGATCGATGCTGGAGTTCAAGTACGGCACAGCCTCACTCACGGGTCTGAGCGTCGTTCTTTCTCTCGCGTCGGTATTGGGACTCAACGACCGTTCTCCTGCTCGCCCTGGGCTTTACCTACCCGAACTACTCTCGGATCCCAAATGGTTCCTGGATGAACTCCGAA
>CADCTM010000289.1 GCA_902805485.1 uncultured Coleofasciculus sp.
AATCTATGAGTAGATAAGAATATGGAATCTTTTTAAATTGTTAGAACAGCTAAAATCTTTAAAATTCTTGAATAAGAGTGACCCAGTAACAGTGGCACAAGAGTTTCACATTTCTGTAACCCCCTTAGGGGGAGACGAATATTTGGTTCGCATCGAACGAGTTGCGCCGGGAGTTCCCTTGGCAGAAGAGCAAGTCCGTTGGTCTGTGGAAGATTGGCTTGCTCAGGCGCGGCAGTTGATGAATGACCCGCTCTTGGGCGTGTTGCAAGGGAATGCTGCCTTTGGGGAAGATATTTTTTTCTTGCCGGAATGGGATGAGCCAGTTAGTCAATCGTCGCTTAACTTGGTGGCATTGGGTCAGCAACTTTACAATGCGCTGTTTCAAGGTAGCCTGCGGGATAGCTGGATGATGGCACAAGCGATCGCTCAAAATCAGCGCTCGGTTTTGCGGTTGCGCCTCGGACTCAAAGGGACAACGTTACCTCGCCTCCCCTGGGAAGTGCTTCATGCAGGCGATCGCCCCCTGGCAACCGGCACAGATGTCGCCTTCTCCCGCTACCAGTTGGGTCCGGGATTGAGTAACCAATCTTATACGCTTTCGGGGAGACCGCACCAACCCTTAAAAATTTTGATGGTAATTGCTGGTCCCAGCGACCAGGAAACCTTGGAGTTGGCCCAAGAAGTCAGTCATCTGCAAGAAGAACTCAAAAGCCGTTCCCCTAATGAACCGCCAGCGATTCAACTAACAATTCTCGCCCAACCGGGACGCGAACGGCTCACCCAAGCGCTGGAACAAGGTCAATATCAAGTTTTCCACTACGCCGGACATAGTAACTTAGGAGACTCCGGGGGTGATGTCTACCTGGTTAGCGATCGTACCGGTCTAACTGAAACCTTAAATGGTGATGACTTAGCTGGATTATTAGTCAATAACGGCGTTCAGCTTGCCGTATTTAACTCCTGTCGCGGCGTCTATACCGCAACCTCAGAAGCCCTCTCAAGTGGTAAAGACCGAAATTTAGCAGAAGCCTTGGTTAAGCGAGGTATCCCGGCTGTCCTGGCGATGGCAGAACGGATTCCTGATGAAGTCGCACTGACATTAACACGACTGCTTTACCGCAACCTCAATCAAGGTTATCCCATTGACCTGAGCCTGAGCCGAGCGCGGCAAGGACTAATTGCGGCTTACGGCTCAAATCAACTGTATTGGGCATTGCCTGTCCTCTATCTCCACTCAGGATTTGATGGGTTCCTGACGAATGTTGATGATGGAACTCATAACCGAAAGGGGCTGTTTGATTTAGACGATCCCTTAGACATCTCCCCCCCTTTACCCAGGGAAGAACGGCTATTTCCAACACCTGTCCGGCTAAATCCACCCCATTTTTTGGATGATGAGGATGTCTTATATCCCGGCTCAGAGTCTGATTTCGCTGAATATAGCGATGACGGTTTAGACGATTTTGAATATGATTTAGACTCCAACGATTCAGACGCTAATGACACTTCTGACTTTATTCGGGATTTGCTGACTCAGCTTGATTCTACGCCCGTCATCAGTCAGCCAGCGAATTTGAACCAGCCGTTGTCTGCTACGCCAGATGTTGCTCGGCAGGAATTGGCCCCTCAACCTGCCCCCACCCCATCAGAAGTAGCGCTCCCGCCTAATTCTCTGTCAGTATCCCCACAAACTAATTTACCGCCAACATCACAACAACAACAAAATGTCAACGCTAAAAGTGTTGCCCGTCAAAGACCAACTGGTGCAAATCGCTTTTGGCAAAGGCTCCAAGTTGTACCAAGGCAATGGCTAATCTTCGGGGCAACTGGTGTTGTGGCGATCGCGGTTTTGAGTTTTTGGTTCTTCCAACAAAAGCCCCAGCCTGATACTTTACTTGGTTCTGGTTCTACGGTTCAAGAACCGTCTAATTCCAGTTCTCCTGGGGATTTGAAAAACCTTGACACCTCTAAACTTACAGCGCTTGCGATTGAACAACTTAGTCAACAGAATCTCGCCAGTGGACAAAAGAGTGTTGAGGAATTACTAAATCGGGAAGCCTTACAACAAACGTCTGCGGCTTTGGCAGTTGTACCCAACTCTCAACTGGAAAACCCAGGAGTGAGCTTCTTAAAAGGGCGTTTAGCATGGCAGTCTGTCAAAAAAGGCAGTCAAGACTACGATTTGAGTGATGCTCGACGGTACTGGGAAACAGCCCAAAAAGCGCAACCTAAATCGGTGGCATACCTCACGGCTCTCGGTTTTGCTTACTACGCTGAAGGCAAATTTGAGCGGGCAAACCAAGCTTGGTTTGATGCTTTGTACTTGACTGAAGAAACGAAAGGCAAAGCCACGGCGAAAAATTCATCGGCAAAAAAAGACACTCTGACAATTTATGCTGGGTTAGCAATGGGGCTGCACCAATCTGCTCAAAAACAGCCCGCCGCTAAACGAGCCAACTTGTTAAGTGAGTCGCGCAAACTGCGGCAAAAAGTCCTTAGCGATGACCCGATTAACTTTGAGCCTGAAGCTTTGAGCAAAAACTGGCTTTGGTCACAGAAAGCTATTCAAGATTGGCGATCGCTTTTGGGAAAAAGTAAATAGCGATCGCTTGATTGCAAATTCAGCGACTTTTTCACACTAGAAATTATTGGACAATATCTAACCCCTACTTTCCCCGCATCAACGAAGCCAGAGACTGGTGCTTACGCAAATCCAGCAAGTCAGCAAGACTGTCATTTCCTCGATCAAGGGGATGACTTTCTTCGGGTGACAATACTGTTACCTGAGACAATTTTTCATCAGGTATTGGCGGACGTACTTCGATTGAAGCAACGACGGGTGAAGCAACAGGTTGTGTTGCCCTGGAAACTCGACGTCTTTTTGAAGGGCGTCGTCGTTTTTTGCTATCCGTTGAAGCAGTACTGAGCCGTCTCGAAGATTGATGAGAGCGAGCGGAATTTTTGAGGACATAAACAAACAAAAAAGAACCAGCAGCACAGCCAGTAGCGATCGCACTAAACAACGACAACGGTAAATCTTCTTTTGCTGTGGAGACTTGAACGGCTGCCGGTGCCGGCGTTGGCTTTGGTGTCTCTTGCTCGATCGGTCCTGGGCTTAACAAACCAAGAGTTGCAAAACCGCCAACTACAATTAGAGTCATCCAAAGCCCAGTCCCCAAGACAATGGGATGTTTGTAGATCAGCTCCTTAAGAGGATGTGATTGGTGTTGCTGTTCAGGAGAATTACCAGATGGGTTGAGCATCGATGCCCCTATCGGTCAAAGTATAAAGGTTGAAACTGCGAGTAATTTCGACTTTAGGGGGTAGAAGCCCCCATACTGACGGAATTCTAACACGCCTACAGATTCTCACCAATTTCTAAGAGAAAACTCCATATCCCCAGAGATGCGCTATCATTGGCAATCGCCAAGAGTAATTAAACGAGGAAACACGCGCTATGGGGGTATTGACTTCCACAATCGGCAACTCATCGGATGCAGACGCTGCCAACGATAATCAGCCGCCACAACCAGGCGATGATGTCTCATTAGAAACAAACTCGCATCATTCTGCACAAGCCGCCAAAGTTTGGACGATTGAGGATAGTGAAAAGCTCTATCGCATTCAAGGCTGGGGAGAGCCGTACTTTTCGATTAATGCGGCGGGTCATGTTACGGTGTCTCCCAAAGGCGATCGCGGTGGCTCTCTAGATTTATTGGAATTAGTTGAGTCTTTGCGGCTGCGTAACCTGGGACTGCCTTTACTAATTCGCTTTTCCGATATTTTAGAAGACCGAATCGAGCGGTTAAATGCCTGTTTTGCAAAAGCGATCGCCCGTTATAGCTACCCTGGCAAATATCAAGGTGTATTTCCGGTCAAATGCAACCAGCAGCGGCATCTTATTGAGGATTTAGTGCGTTTTGGTCAACCGTATCAATTTGGTCTAGAAGCCGGTTCTAAGCCAGAATTAATGATTGCCTTGGCAACCTTAAAGACGCCAAATTCCCTACTTATTTGTAATGGATATAAAGACCGAGAATATATTGAAACTGCCCTGTTAGCTACACGCTTGGGACAAAAACCGCTAGTTGTATTGGAACAGCTAGAAGAAGTACAGTTGGTGATTGATGCCGCCCGTCAGTTAGGAATCGAACCGATGTTAGGGGTGCGCGCAAAACTGACAACAAAAGGTACCGGTCGTTGGGGAGATAGTGCAGGCGAACGCGCTAAATTTGGTTTAACGATCCCGGAAATCCTTACTGTTGTCGATCAACTTAAAGCAGTAGGAATGCTCAATTCCTTGCAACTCTTGCACTTCCATATCGGTTCTCAAATCTCTTCAATTAGCGTAATTAAAGACGCCATCCGAGAAGCTAGCCAGATTTACGTTGAGTTGAGTGCCTTGGGCGCAAATATGCAGTATCTCGATGTTGGCGGCGGCTTAGGCATCGACTACGATGGCTCTAAAACGAACTTCCACGCCTCGAAAAACTACAATATGCAAAATTATGCCAATGATATTGTTGCCGAGGTTAAGGAAGCTTGTGAGGGGCGTCAGTTGCCGATGCCAGTGTTGATTAGTGAGAGTGGAAGAGCGATCGCCTCTCATCAATCAGTTCTAATCTTCGACGTGCTTGGCACCAGCGATGTCCACGCCCAAACTCCTGCACCCCTAGAGGAAAAAGAACATTTAATTATCCGTAATTTGTGGGAAACTTGTCGAACCATCAGCGTTGAAAACTACCAGGAAGCCTACCACGACGCGATCCAGTTCAACGAAGAAGCGAAAAGTCTCTTTAGTCTCGGTTATCTGACCCTAACTCAACGGGCAAGAGCCGAGCAGCTATACTGGGCTTGCTGCCAGAAGATTCTTGGAATTTCCCGGACTCAAGACTACGTACCCGACGACTTGGAAGAGTTGGAAAAAAGCATGGCGTCGATTTATTACGTCAACCTAAGCGTCTTTCAATCGGTGCCAGACTCCTGGGCAATTGACCAACTGTTTCCGATTATGCCCATTCATCGACTCGATGAAGAACCAACTTGTCGGGGGACTTTAGCAGATCTTACCTGCGATAGTGATGGCAAAATCGACCAATTTATCGATTTGCGGGATGTTAAATCTGTGATGGAACTTCATCCTCTACGGGAAGAAACCCAGAAAATTGCGAATTCCCCAGTTAAAGAACCTTATTACTTAGGTTTATTTCTTGCCGGTGCTTACCAAGAAGTGATGGGCAACTTACATAACTTGTTTGGTGATACCAACGCGGTTCACATCCAATTGACACCAAGAGGGTATGAAATTGAACAAGTTGTTAAGGGTGACACGGTAAAAGAAGTTTTGGGTTATGTGCAGTACGACGTCGAAGACATGGTAGAAAGTATCCGCCGCCGCACCGAGAAAGCACTGCAAGAGAACCACATTACCTTAAAAGAAGCTCAAAGGCTGCTGCAAAACTACGAACGCAGTTTAGGGAGTTACACATATTTGAGCTATTAAGTGGTGGAAAGACCCTGATTTTGACGGTTGACTATTTGCCATCAACCGTCAACCCTTAACCAAAAACTAACTATCGCTTCCCAAAAGTTCTGCAATTGCCTGTCTTTCGGCGGGTTCTTGGGGTGGTAAACTCCTGCGGGTGTCGGTAATTAACCAATCTAGGGCAGCAGCTTGCACATCAATAGTGGCTCCAGTTTTGTCAACGCAGTAGCGTCCAAACACCAGCTTATCGACTAAGCGCACTCCCGCACCTAAACGAGAGTATTCAAAGATCACGCTGTTATCCACGGTTGCGCCGCTACAAATCCAGCAATTTGGACCAATCATTGTCGGTCCAATAATCTTAGCGCCATCTTCGATATGGGTCATGCCACCGATATAGACCGGTCCTTTGATATCTACTTTGTCCCAATTCACGGAGACATTCAAGCCAGTATAGATGCCTGGAGCAACTTGTTTGCCAGGAACCGATACGTTCTTGATTTCTCCCGACAAGACAGAGCGAATTGCGTGCCAGTAGTCTGGGACTTTGCCGATATCCACCCACTCAAACTCCATCGGTACAGCGTAAAACGGAGCGCCCATTTCTACGAGTTTAGGAAATAGATCCGCACCGATGTCAAATTCTTGACCAGAGGGGATATAATCTAACACTTCAGGCTCAAAAATATAGATGCCTGTGTTGATATTCGTACTCAGGGCTTCTTCTACTGAAGGCTTTTCCTGGAAGGCTTTAATCCGTCCTGTTTCGTCCGTGACCACAACACCGTAGCTAGGAACCTGTTCTCTCTCGACAGATTTCATGACGACCGTTGCAATCGACCCTTGTTGTTTATGCCACTTTACTGCCGCTGTCAAATCCAGGTCAATCAGGGCATCGCCGCACAAAACGACGAACGTATCGTCGAAAAAAGGATAAAAGTCCTGAATACGGCGCATTCCTCCAGCCGAACCGACTGCTTCGCCCACCAGTTGACCATCGACAATTCGACCCTCAAACGAATAGGCAATTTCGACACCAAATCTTTGTCCGTCGCGAAAATAGCCTTCAATTTCGTTAGCCAGGTGACTAACGTTGACAACAACTTGGTCAAAACCATGTTGTCGTAGCAGTTCCAGCAAAAACTCCATCACCGGCTTTTGCAGGATTGGGATCAAGGGTTTGGGAATGGTGTAAGTGATAGGGCGAACGCGAGTTCCCTTCCCAGCCGCCAGAATCATGGCTTTCATGAATTTTTTTCCTCAACCTAGGCAACACATTATCGAGTTTGGTCAATTGTGTCTGATTTTAACGAGTCCGTCGCGAGAAGAGCCGGACTAAGCCGCTATGATCTTGATCCCTTTCTAGGAAGAAAGATGACACAGATCAGTTAATGAAACGATAGATTAACAAAACGTTAGTTGCCTATAGGCAACAAAATCGCTTGTAACCATTGCAACCCTGTATAAATCATCAGGATGCTTACTCTCTCGACAGAAGAAAGCAAGACAACCGACTTTGAAGGAGCGATCGCTAATTGGGTTTCCTTTTGGGAATCGCTTGACAAAGTATAGCTTGCTCACCCCTTTAAGTCCTAACCCCAGTTCAACACCCTTGATCTTTTTAGGGCAGTGTACGGATTTTTAAGTCTTGGTAGAACTCCTCTTGAGATAACTCCACCTTAGACTGAGCTGATAATAGCAGTAGTGCCCAGAAGACACCCACTCTGTCATCTGTTCTTTGTACCGTTACTTCAACAACTTTGTTGGACGAAGCGTTTATTTCGTTTGAGGCATCAGCCCCATCGATATCCCTTTCGCCAGAGGCGTTCCCAAAGGATCGGGAAGCTGCTTCATCCAACGCCACTGATGGCAACGTCCACCACTCTAACAGTTGGTCTAGATTCAGCCAATCTTTTCCGGCAGATAGGTGTTGCCAATGACAAGCAAGAAATACTTCTAGACGCGCGGCAATTTCTGTGAGATTTTCATCGTGAGCCAGATGAGCGATCGCTGAAGCCGCTTGAGTCCGAGATACAGAACGAGATGGCTTGGGGCGCGGACTAAAAGACGCTTCCCCCAATTGGGCTGCCATCTGTTGCAATTGCTCAATTAGTTCAGAAAGTGTCACCGGGCGTTTTTTGGGCGGTGGGGCGGCAGCACGGCGGCGGAGATGGCGCTCTAGATGCAAGGGTAAGCGAGTACCGTCTCCAATCTCCATGTCCTCGTCTTCATCAATAATTTCTACCGCTTCTGGCTCCCCTAGGCGTGCCAACGTATCCGCCTTGAGTAACACAAGCATTGAAGCCCACAAAAAAGCCTGACCCGACTGAGATAAATCAGCATCACGCTGCCCAGGTTGGACTTCATTTCCTAACGCCAATTCACTTAAATAGCGGTCAATTACCTCAATTACCTGGACATCCCAAGGGTTAATTTCCCCACGCTGTGCCAAGTCTATTAAGAGAGCGATCGCCTCGTTGGCTGGTGTTTCAGTCATTAGTCATTGGTTACAAACAATAACTCAGACACTTGCATAGAGCCACTACCCGTTAAATCCGTTATATCATCCGTTGCCTCATGGGTCATTGGCTAGTGATGAATAAATGTGACCCAGACCTGAATCACTCTGCCAAAACCCCTCCGACGAGCGGTTGAGCTGCCGAGAGAATCGGCAGTTGCTTCTCTTCAATTTCAGCCTTGTAACGTTCAATATCTTGCTCTAATTCATCAATCCGTTCCTCTTTCGAGCGCATTTGGCGAAGAGTTTTACGAGATTCCAACTGCTGCTGTAACCGCGTCCAGACACTGAAAATCCATGCCAGGACTGCTCCCAGCCCCATCGCCAAAATCAGCTCAATCGCTAACGGAGCCTGAACTTGGACATCTTGGACAATACGAATAGCAACAGGTTCCGTGTTTTCCAAACTAAACAAAACCAGAGCCAAACACATCGCAAACATAATCAAGAAATTAATCTGTCGCATCAACTGAATCCTTAACCTTGCAGTCGCGATCGCATTTTAACAAGAGCGAAAAAGAAGATTCTGCTCTTTTTACTGTTTTAACTTTCCCATTTTGATTTGTCTTCTACACCATCTTGTCCTTCGCGACCTACTCCCGTTTGATGTGAGTAACCAGGTTCAGGAGAAACCGTTTCCGTGACATTGGCTGGAGGAGGAGGCGGCGACAAACGGAGCGCATCAATAGTACCTTTAATCGTTCCGGCAACAGGGACAGCAATAATCACACCTAGCACCCCCGCAATCTTTGCACCGATTAATATAGCGATAAAAATTAAAAGAGGATTAAGACCGATAAATTCGCCCATCAATCGAGGCGCAAAAATATTATCTTTGATTTGCTGCAAAAATATTGCGACGAGCGCCACTTGAAACCCCAGCCAAAAATTGTTAAGCATCACTAAAATTGTCACCAAAGCAATGCCCAAAGTTGCACCAATAAAAGGAATTAATTGAGATACACCAATTAAAAGTGCAAACAACAGAGCAAATGGCACCTTAAAAATTAAAAATATTGGGGTTAATATCCCAAACATGAACAATCCCAACAGAAGTTGGCTAATAAAAAAATTTTGGAAGTTCAACCGTAAGGATTCGCTGAATGGGACGCCAATTTCAGGAGGTAATAAGCCAACTAAACTCTGCCAGAGATTGCCGCCGTATAACAATAGATAAAACGAGAGTACAAAGATTAATATTGTGTCAATTAGTCCCGATAATGTACCCAAGGCAAACCCTAAAACCTGAGTAGCTAGAACCTGCACTTGACTTTCAACGTTGGCATTGATGCGGCTGGTAAAAGCTTTCAAATCAATAGGCAAATTACGCTGTCTGATCAAGGTATCCCATCGATCAAGATTAGCATTACTAGCTTCTAACCAATCTGGAATATTTTTTAAAAGTTCAGCAGTTTGGTTAATCAGAATTGGTACAACTGTAATTCCAAGAATGAGCAAAAGCGTTAAAGTTAATAGCAAAATTACAATAACTGCCTGCGATCGACTTCGATAAAATCGAACTAAAATCCGGACAGGATAGTTCAGCAGAAATGCAAGAATTGCCGCAACGATAAGCACCGTAATTAGCTGATTAAAATAACCAAAAGCTAAGGACAAAACCCAGATATTGAGCGCGATAAGCGGACCGCTCAAACCCAGAATGAGGAGGCGTTGAATATAGGCTGAACGGCGCATCACTGACACCCTTTAGTAACGGTTAATCGAGACAGAACTTGAACACCCAATTAAGTTGGCAATGGATAAAACTAGAGATACAACAAGAGGAACTGAAAGATGGAGACAACCGTAGCGGATTTACGCAAAGAGTACAGCTATCAAGGTTTGAGTGAAAGCGAGGCACACCCGAATCCATTCCACCAGTTTAAGACCTGGTTCGACCAGGCGCGAAACGCTCAACTGCCAGAACCGAATGCAATGACGATTGCCACGGCAACCTTAGATGGCAAACCTTCTGCCCGGATGGTGTTGTTGAAGGACTACGATGAGCGAGGTTTTGTATTTTATACTAACTATGCCAGTTATAAAGGACAGCAGTTGCTTCAAAATCCTTGGGGAGCGATCGCCTTTTGGTGGGCAGAATTAGAGCGGCAGGTACGCATTACAGGGCGTGTTGAGAAGGTTTCTGAGGCAGAGGCAGATCAGTATTTTAATAGCCGTCCTAAAGGCTCTCAGCTAGGCGCTTGGGCTTCTAATCAAAGCCAAGTGGTTGAAAGCCGTGAAGTATTAGAGCAACGCTTGCAGCAGCTCAAAGACGAATACGAAAATAAGGCGGTTTTGCGACCGCCTCACTGGGGAGGGTTTCGAGTTATTCCCGATGAAATTGAGTTTTGGCAAGGACGCCCCAGTCGCTTGCATGACCGGTTACTGTATCGGCGCGGTGAGGATGGCAGTTGGCAAATTCAACGGTTGTCGCCTTAATTTTAGTTCTTAATTTGCCCCCAAACCGCCAACACTGGGGGCGAAGAAACTGGTTTCTCTAGCTACTGCTATTACTTGGTTTTCCCCAAAGGAGAATTGGAATAATGGGCTAAGATATCGGCTGGATCATCATAAATTGCGATCGCTTGCTTTAATTCCTCATCATCAAAACCGCCACAGCGCACCGCAATTAGCTCGACGCCAGCGCCTTTTGCCGATTGAATATCATAAGGCGTATCACCAATCATCAACACCTGACTCGGCTCCATCTTCAGCTTATCTAAAGCCGCTTCCACAATATCCGGTGCAGGTTTAGAAGCCTCAGCATCGCTGGATGTCGTTGCTTCTTTGAGTAAATCATCGACTTGTGCCGCTTTCAGCAAAACCGAAAGTTCCTGACTTGTCGCCGAACTAGCAATAATTAGTTTTAAACCATGCTCCTGCATTCTTAATACTAAATCCCGCGCCCCTTTAGTTGGAGATAAAGTCGGACCTAAACGTTCCATAATTAATTCTTTACGCTTTTCAGCAATCGCTTTTCCATCCCCTTCCTCATCATTTAATCCTGATACCATCTTGGGGATAACCTGATCCCCTCCCATCCCAATTAGCGGGCGAACTTTATCAAAAGCCACATCATATCCATAAGCAGCAAACCCTTCAACCCAAGCTTGAGCATGGGCATCATTACTTAAAACAAGTGTGCCATCAACATCTAAAATTACAGCTTGCAAGCTCATTTTCAAATCTCCAGTTAATAATTTGGCTGCTGATTGAGGACGATAGGCTAATTTCTTTTTGATGACGCAATTGCTAACACTTCCGGGTTGTCATCTAACGAAAGCAGAAATTGAATCAAATCAGTTTGATCCTGAACTGTAAAACCTGCCTGATTATCAACCCAATAGCGGTGTCCACTACCATCAACATTCGACTGTTTTAGACTGGGAGTCGCGCGATTTTGGTCAACCATAAATTTACGGAGGCGGCGATCCAGCAACACTCGCAAACTGGCACTAGGATCAGGTTGAATATCTTGTAATAATGTGCCTGCCATCCCTAATTGATAGCGATTACCAACACTGTAGCGTTTTCCATCTAACTTCAAAGCTTCTGCCGTTGCGGCAACACCGCCATCATGAAGATAAGGTGCAGTGACATTTAAGCCAATTAAACTCGGCACTTTGTAGCCGCCTGCGGGGTTATTGATCGCATAAGCTAATTCTTGCGATTTCTTCGGTGTGATATCCGTTGGCACCGACAGCACGGGCGGACTAGAAGGCAAGGGTACAGTAACGCTATTGGGGTAAGTTTGTGGCGCGGTAAAAATCCGGGGGAAATCTTTCAGCGCCTTACCCCGCGAAGGCTGAGTTTTTACTTCATTGGCAGCAATTACCTCGTGGTTAGTAAAGTAGCGCCCACTATGACATTCAATGCACCCAGCGCTGGAGAAAATCGCTGCACCTCGGTTGAGGGTGTCGCTGTCTGTCAGTTGAACGGGTGGCGGTGCTAAGGTGTTTTGGTATGCCGACATTCCGTTAAGTTGTTCGCCAAGTTTATATTTTGGCGAGTTTGCGATCAAGCCATCCAACATAAAGGGCGAACCTTTTGGATAACCAGGCATTTTAACTACCTGGTTCATTCCTGGTTGTCCCGGCGTTGGGTCAATTTTCTCAAAAAATTGGGAAGGTTTGGCGCCTTCGGGTAAACGGAAGGCTGGGTTTGCCGCATTTTGGAAGATTACGCCCAAATAGGTTTCTTTATCAATACCTAAGAGTGGCTGACTGGAATCACCGCCGGTTGTGGCGTCTGAGTTGGTAGCATGGACGTTGTTATTGAGGGTGGTTAGTCCGTGAAACCAACCGACTGAGGAGAAACCACTCCAACCATAAGGCCAAGCATCATAGGTATAGGAGGAGGGAATTTGGGAAGGATTATTAACCATGTTGCCTGTTGAATCAAAGTTACCAGGCGGCCAGGATAATAAATCGGCATCAACGGCATCTTCTAAGGTTTTGGCATCGGGGAGACGAACTTCTTCATCTTGGGAGTTGAGGTAAGTGCGGTCGCCTAATGCTAATTTGGTTGGATCAACTCCTGTTTGGCGAAACATGGCGGCTGAGTTACTAGCCATCGCTAAGACTAAGCCAGTATTGAGATCATTATTAGGCGCACCTTCTAAAATTCGCCCTGTGTTACCGTCTACGGCTGCATGGCACAAGGCGCAGGTGATGCCGACTCTCAGCTTGCCTTTCTCGATGCTAGTACGCATCCCCAAGGGGATAATTGAGCCGGCGGGTACATCCATGCCACTGTTTAGTAATGTGCCCCGG
>CADCTM010000290.1:0-1070 GCA_902805485.1 uncultured Coleofasciculus sp.
TCTTAAGCTCGCCCACGGAGAGCTTTATTGAATCGACAATTAATGGCAGTTACCTAGGAAATGCCTGTAGGGTAGCACTGCTGTCATTGGTGTCAGGGTAAGATTAGCTTGGCGGTTGAACCGCAGCTACACGAAACAAAGCCGACATCAGCCGACTCTAAATCTAGTCCGCGTAGCCGCGACAAGAAGTTGGCAGGACTTAAATCGACTTATATAAAGATTTATGACTAAAGAGGTAGAGTATTAAGCTATACTTTTGTAACATTACAGAAATAAACATTAAGAAGGTTTTAATTCATGCCATATACCGAGGAAGAAGGCGGTCTGCTGAACAATTTTGCTAAAGAGCCAAAAGTCTACGAGGCAGAGCCACCAACATCGACAGAAAAGCGTAACTACCTTTTTCTAGGCATTGCCGCGATGGTTTTGGTAAGCGGTTTAATTTTCGTGGCTTTCTCGGCATCTAACGTGGGCTGATAAAAAAACAAGGCTTTAGCAATGGCTCAAGCCATCTGCCTACTGGACGGAGAAAAACCAAAGTGAATCATCAACTAGCTGATTGTTGAATGATTTTAATCATATTGAGCGCATTTCGGTAATTCTCTGTCCTCCCTTGAGTTTTGAAAAGATCCGCCGCCTTCTGCAAGTCTTCGATCGCTTCGTTGGTGTTTTTGAGGTTGAAACGAGTCAGCCCCCGGTTATAAAATGCTTCAGCAAAGGTGGGTTGAATCCGAATCGTTTCCGTGTAGTCAGCAAGAGCCTGTTGATGCTGCTTTAGCCGATTATGAGTTAAACCCCGGTTGTAGTAGGCTCTGGCATTATTAGGGTTGAGGGTAAGGGCTTGCTCGTAATCAGACAAGGCTTCCTGATGATTTCCCAATTCATCCTTAGCATTACCCCGGCTGATAAAAGCCGTGTCATTATTGCGATTAAGCCCGATCGCCTTTGTAAAATCAGCGATCGCCTGATTGAAATTCCTCAAAACATAATAAGTGTAGCCTCGGTTACTGTAGGCTTGAGCAAAGTTAGGATTGAGCCGAATCGCATCCGAGTAATCCTTAATCGCCTTT
>CADCTM010000290.1:1080-2146 GCA_902805485.1 uncultured Coleofasciculus sp.
GGCATTGAGTCTATCGACACCTCGATTATAGAAATCCACAGCGCTCATTGCCGTTTTCCCCGGTTCAACTGTCGGTTGCTGTTGAGTGGGTGGTGTTTGCCCTTGGGCAATTGATGTGAGTCCAGTCAGTACTGTTGCAAATCCTACAATAACGGTTGTTCGATAAATCGGGTTGATCATTTTTCCTCCAAAACACCATTTAAACCGAGTCGTTAGCTCAATATTGCCTTTAGTCAAAATAGGATAAAAATTACTCCTGTGTTTTTTGCTAGTTTGTTCCTGTCATCTGTCATTAATCATGATTTGTAATCATATTAATTAGACCGCAAACGTTGCTATGTCTATGATAGACCTGCCTGAAACACAATCATTAATCACCCATCCCCGACACTGGCAGCAAAATAGAGTTACCGAAAGATGAGACAATAATGCAACTAGGTTGAAGGAAGGAAGAGATGCTCAAAACGATTGCCGCCTTACTGCTGTTGGTCTTGAGCTTGGGTTTGTCTGGATGCGCGTCGGGCGTCAGTGGTCTAAAAAGCTATGTAGACACGACCGACGGCTATGAATTTTTATATCCCAACGGCTGGCTACCTGTCAAAGTGAGCGATGGTCCTGATGTTGTGTTCCACGACATGATTGAGCGTTCGGAAAACGTCAGTGTGGTGATTAGCGATGTTCCTGATGGGAAAAGTTTAGCTGATTTGGGAACACCTGGGGAAGTCGGTTATCAGTTGCAAAAAAATGCGATCGCTCCTACTAATTCTCCATAATCCAATGGTTCTGTTAAAAATACCCTGGGATGGTTGCCTAAAAGTGCTTGGAGTGGTTCTCTTACGGTTGGATTGCGATGCAGGGGCAATAATAAAGCCGTATCGGGAAACTTTTCTAAAATTTGTAAGAATCCCTGAGCAATATCTCGTAAAGGTTCACCCCAGTTTTCTCGACGGTGAACGGTTGCCAAAATCGTGCGATACTTTTCCCAGTCTAAACCCTTGATTTCACAAGCGGGCTGGCGCTTTGCCACTGCTAGTAAGGCATCAATTACAGTATTACCGGTGTGGTG
>CADCTM010000290.1:2156-3349 GCA_902805485.1 uncultured Coleofasciculus sp.
TTCTCCGACAATTCCCGAACTTTGCAGATGTTCTACGGCTAAGGATGTGGGCGCGAAGTTTAATTGCGCCAACTGAGAAATTAAACGCCGATTTGCCTCTTCTGGATAAGGATTAAATAAGTCATTGGTACGTAATCCAGCTTCTACATGACCGACAGGAATTTGTTGATAGAATGCTGCCATTGTCGCGGCAAAGGCTGTACTTGTATCTCCTTGAACGATGACTAAGCGAGGCTGAATGTTCTTAAATATTGTTTCTAGTCCTTGCAAACTCCGACAAGTAATATCGGTTAGAGTTTGCTTGGCTTGCATAATTTCTAAATCTTGATCAGCACTGAGTTCAAATAGCTGCATCACCTGAGTAACCATTTCTCGATGTTGACCGGTCAAGATTACCTGGGTGTGGAAAAGGGGACAGTGGCGAAACTGTTGGATGACAGGAGCGAGTTTAATGGCTTCAGGACGAGTTCCCAGAGTAATGCAAATGGGTAACGGCGATAAGGTCATAAAGATTGATCAAGTGGCAAGTAATAGAAAGAATACATTTTATTGCATGGTTTTCTTTAGAGTTTAAGGGTTCTATTCTGGCTTAACTTGCCTTGCCTGAACTGGGGGCAAAAAAAAGTTACTGGTTTTTCATAATCCTGGTGCGTTTATTTGGAAAAATTTGAGCATGAAAAAACCCGGTTTTGACCGGGTAGCATCTCTGTTGTATTCAAAACTTCATTATTTTATTTAATTAAAGCCTGATTAAGAGGTGCCCCTCCCCATGTTGTTTTTACTTAGAACCTAGATCACAGGTAAGAGGACAAGCTGCGAAAACTGAGGTGTGTAAAGCATGAGGTTCACCATGAAGCCAGTTTAACCAGCGCACTTCTTGTGGATGCACACCGTTAAAGGTTAAGACAGCAGCACCTAAGATAACGGCGAAAATGTTGGCACTAATTAAACTTCCCGCAACTAACAAAACGGCGCTAACAGGCAGCACGGATTGCAATGCGATCGCTAAAAGTGAGCCAACCGTCACCATCAAGACGATCAAGGGAAAACCCACAACTAGTAAGCAAACTGCCAATGTAAACGTCCAAATTAAAAAGCTTTTGACCATTGCCAAAGAATAAGTCTTTGCCAAGCTTTCGCGTGTGGTCAGTTCCATGTTGTTTCTCAAGTAGTGATTAAAAAAAGCAATTTAC
>CADCTM010000291.1:0-8129 GCA_902805485.1 uncultured Coleofasciculus sp.
TGGCGGTGCAATCATGGGCACTTTCGCCATAATTTTTTCAACCAATCCAGGTGCTAACTGAGTATAACCTTTGTGAATCGAGCGAATCGCCGCCGCCAACTCTTCGGAGGGCGTATCTTTAAGCAAATACCCCATCGCCCCACAGCGCAGCGCCTCGGCAACATATTGATCATCATCAAACGTTGTCAGCACCAAAACTTTTGTACCAGGAAACTGCTGATTAATTTCTCGTGTTGCCGCCACACCATCCATAACTGGCATCCGAATATCCATGAGTACGACATCCGGTTGCAAAGTTTCTACTAATGCGATCGCCATTTGTCCATTTTCGCCTTCTCCCACCACCTGCAAATCTGGTTCTAATTCTAGTAATGCCTTCAATCCTTGACGGATCAGATGTTGATCATCAATTAGTACAACGCGAATCATTTTCTACTTATTAATTGTTAATGATTTCGAGAACAAACCCAATTTTTTGGCTTGTTATTTGAGAATGCAACCCAGCGCTCAACAACTTAATTGATCAAACCCTTGCCAAAGGAAACTTAGCCATAATTTTACATCCTGTTTTAGGCAGACTATGAATTTCAAACTGACCTCCTTGTGCTAGGGTACGTTCGCGCATTCCTTGAAGTCCAAATCCCGTAGTATTTTGCTTGAGATCGAACCCTTTCCCATTATCTTGAATGATTAAATTTAGCTCATTTGGTAATGCCTGCAACTGAATCTTGACCTCAGTCGCCTCAGCATATTTAGTAACATTAGTCAGGGCTTCTTGAACAATACGATAAATAACAATATTTAACTCCGGAGGTATTGAACGCTCTAACCAGATATTGCAAATTGGAGAGATATTAGTTGAGCGCTTAAACTCCTCAGTTAAAGAAGCGATCGTCTCTGCCAAAGACCGCCCTTGCAAAGGATCAGACCGCATCGCCGATACAGAATGACGCACATCTTGCAGTGCCGTTGAACCTAAACGTTTTGCCTGTACCAAGAAATTTGTTGCCTTAGCTGGATCAGATGACCAAAGTTTTAAAGCCGTTTCTAGCTGAACATTAAGAGCCGTTAAAGAATGTCCTAATGAGTCATGAATATCACGAGCAATTCGGTTACGTTCTTGCAGCGTTGCTTGGTTTTCAATTCGCAGAGCATACTGCCGGAGTTGTTCATGAGCAAAAGTAAGCTTTTCTCGACTTTGGCGTTCAGTTAATAGAGCATTCATTAATAATAAAACAAACGCCAAACTCAAGCCAAATAATAACGAATAGCCCCAAACCAAGTAGCGCAATCGTTCTTGTAATAACGGTCGTCTCTCAAAAGCTTCAACCCAGCTCAAAAGTGTAAATAAAAATAGTGAAAACGATAAACCTGTAACCACCAAGCGCCCCGGCAACTCAAAAATCAGACAACTGCGGATTACAAGAACAATATAGAGAAGCGGAAACAGACGAATTCCACCAACACCAACAGTTAATAAAATTAAGCAAATTTCTAAACTTGTGTAGAGGATTTTTTCGAGATGTTTTCCCGTGGGCAGTCTCAAGCCCATTAGCCCAAACCCAACAATCGTAAAAATCATGAGCAATGGCTCTCGTGGGAAGCGTCGAAACGGATAGGGTAAAGCTTCCGAGAAAGCAGCAACAACCAGTAGTATCCACTCCAAATAGAGGAGAAAGCGAAAAGGATGATTTTGAATTTGAATCGAGCGGCTCATAATTTATGGTTATTTATTATCTAGTCAAATAAAATTAGATTTTCGGAGTTTAATAACTAAACACATTAATGTCTTCTCGTTAGCAACACCAGAATAGCGAGCCATAATTAGACCCATGACTATAGTCATGCTTGATTCGTGACTTTATCCTCATGTGCCTATTTAACCTAGATTTATATGATGGTGACATCGAATACAGAAATCGAAGGAAATCACCGATGAAACTCAAATTGATGCCAATCATGATGGGAGCAATCACCTTGACAGGAAGCCTAGGTGCGATCGCTTTTCCTCTCGGTGCGACAAGCTTCGCCGCTAACACCCAAAACACCTCATCCAGGCAGTTAGTAGCACAGGCACAAGGACAAGGACAACGCCAACGCAAGCAAGACCGCTTTGCCGCGCTAAACCTGACTCAAGCTCAAAAAGACCAAATTGCTCAAATTCGCAAAGAATCTCGTGAGCAAATGAAGGGCATCATTTCCCAAGACCAACGAGATAAGTATAAAGCCGCAATCGAAGCTGGTAAAACTCGGCAGGAGGCAAAAGCGGCAATGAATATAACTGACGCTCAGAAAGCTCAAATGAAATCTATGAAGCAGGCAACAAAAGCCAAAATAGACGCGACCTTAACCACAGAACAGCGGACGCAACTACAACAAATGTCCTCACAATGGCGTCAACAGCGAAACACAAATCAACAGTAGACTTTTAGCAAGTTAAGTCTAGTCGCAAAAAAAGCCCTTACACTAGACTTCAGTTGACCAAGAGTACACCTGCAAGTTAATAGTTACATCCGAGAGCAAACATACGGGAGACACATCATGAAACTCAAACTAACGCCCCTAGTAACTGGAGCCGTATTGCTTGCTGCGGCGGCAACTCCCTTTGCCCTAAAAGCCGTACAAGCAGCACCAGGACAGTTAGTAGCGCAGCAAACAACACAACCCACCGCGCAACCCGGAACACAACAGCAAAGAATGGGCAGACAAAATAGCTTAAATCTGACCCAAGAGCAAAAAGACCAGATGCGGCAACTGCATCAAGATACCCGCCAAAAAATTGAAGCCGTCCTCTCCTCAGACCAACTGGCGCAGTACAAAGCAGCTCTTGAAAGCCGTCGCGGCGGGATGCAGAACAGCACAGGCGATAGAAATTCTGCCTCAGCGCAACGCTATGGAAACGGACGACAGAATATTTTTTCCTCGCTGAATCTTTCCCCAGACCAGCAAACTAAAATTAGCCAAATTATGCGGGCGTCAAAAACTCGGATGGACAGCATCCTCACAGATACACAGCGGGCACAACTTCAACAAATGATGCGCGGACGTATGACTCCTGCTCAATAGCGACAAAGACAATTTAAAGACGTTAGGGCAACTCCAGAGGGGTTGTCTTTTAGTTTAAAGATTATTTGTGTCCAATATTAAGGAAAAATAGGATGCAAATAAAATTAAACTACTTGAATGAAAAAAGTTTTCTTCTCCGGTCTGTTACTCCTCTTACTGCCCTTAGCCGCTTGTTCACCTCAAACAAGGGGAACAACATCCGGCGATAGACAGGCGAAACCCCTGGCAATTGGCGCTATTCCCGACCAAGACCCCCAAAAGTTACAGCGCCAGTATGATAAGCTAGCCACCTATTTGGAAAAGGAACTGGGCGTTCCTGTAAAGTACAAACCCGTCACCGACTATGCCGCCGCGGTTACGGCTTTTAAGGTGGGAGATTTGGAGTTAGTCTGGTTTGGGGGCTTAACCGGAGTTCAGGCGCGACTACAGGTTCCCGGTGCAGAAGCGATCGCACAACGGGATGTCGATGAGAAATTCCACAGCGTCTTCATTGCCAATAAAAAGAGCGGACTGTCTCCAGTTAAAGATACTGCCGACCTGAAAAATCTTAAAGGACGTACCTTCACCTTTGGCAGCGAGTCCTCCACATCCGGGCGTCTGATGCCTCAATACTTCTTGCAACAAGCGGGGATAAAACTGGAAGATTTTAAAGGGAAAGTTGGTTTTTCTGGCGATCATGACAAGACGATCAAATTAGTCGAAGCAGGTACTTATGACGCTGGCGCAGTGAATGAGAAAGTCTGGCTTAAGCGGGTGGCGTCCAAAGAAGTAGATTTAACTAAAGTTGATGTAATTTGGCGATCGCCTTCCTACTACGATTACCACTGGATTATCAATCCGGAAGTTAAAAAAAGTTACGGTGAGGATTTTGTCAAGAAAGTGCAAAACGCCTTTTTTAAACTTGACCCTAATGTTCCGGAACAAAAAGAAATTCTCGAACTTTTAGAGGCGAAGAAGTTTATCCCCACCCAAAATTCTAACTATTCTCAGATTGAGGAAGTTGGACGGAAAATTGGCAAAATTAAATAATTCTGCCCTAACCCTCAACCCAAGGGGGAGCAAAGAAAGAATCTCCTATAAATTTTATTTGCCGCAATGTCTTCTTCTCTTTCTTCCCCATAATTGGGGGTTGAGGGGCAAAGACTAAATCCATTAGAACGCCAACGATTCAGTCCTGAAAATGATTTCAGATGCACCAATTTTTGAACTTAAAAATGTAACCAAACAATTTGGAAGTTTTCAGTCTTTAACTGACATCAACTTGCAAATTCAAGCAGGCGATCGTGTTGCACTTGTTGGTTCTAGTGGTGCGGGAAAAAGTACTTTAATTAGCTTACTGAACGGCACAATAGTGCCAACTCAAGGAGAAGTCTGGGTACTCGGTCGTAATCTCGCCCAACTTCGCCCTAAGTTATTGCGTCAAATCCAGCGTCAAATTGGTACTATTTATCAGCAATTTCATTTAGTCGATAACTTGCGGGTGATACACAATGTGAATGCTGGTCATCTTGGTCGTTGGTCGTTCCCAAAAGCCGCACTTTCCCTGATTCAGCCCTTAGATGTCGATACAGCGGCGAAAGCACTAATACAAGTGGGGATTCCTGAGAAGTTATACGAACGCACCGATCGCCTTTCTGGTGGTCAACAGCAACGTGTCGCGATCGCTCGTGTCTTAGTCCAAAACCCCGCAGCTATCCTTGCTGATGAGCCGATTTCCAGCCTCGATCCAGAACGCAGTCGCGAGATTATGGATATATTGCGGCAATTAAGTCAAGAAACTGGCAAAACCTTAGTTACGAGTATTCATGCGATCGAATTTGCCCGGAGTCATTATCAACGAATAATCGGTTTACGACAGGGACGAATCTTATTTGATATTGCCGCTGAAAAACTGTCAGACGCAATGATTGAAGAGTTATACAAAATGGATGAAGCATAACACCTTAAGTAAGTTACGCCCTAATCAGGAAATGTTTCTGAATCGTTGGTTTTTGGACTTGGTTTATGTTGTCTTAGTCTGGGACTAGGAGCAATGCCACCTGTATTATTATCATCGTCATCCAAGTCGTCACTCCACCAGATAGATTCATTTCCTTGATAATCTTCAATCCACTCTGCTTCTGGCATTCCATAGAATACTAAATTTTCTTGATAATCAGTAATATAATTTTTCTCTGGTATTCCGTCTGGTTTGTTATAAATCTGCTCTCCAAACCTGTATTTAATTCAATAATTTAAGCTTAGTTTCTGTAATTCAGAGACAGTGCCGCCGAGGGTATAAACAAACTATGGCAAAAATAACTCCCCTCCCCAAGCGCCCCTCACTGCTCAATTCTAGAAGCCTGTGGGGCTTAATTTTTATTGCCTCTTTCGTTTGGGCGTTGCACTCAGCCGACATACTTCAAGGAAACCTAATCAACGAGGGCGGCTGGAGTCTCGTAGGGCGTTTTCTCGTTGCGGCTATCCATCCCGACTTCAGCCCAGAAATACTCAAGCTAACTCTGGAGGCAACACTCAAGACACTCGCCTACGCCGTCTGTGGCACTTTCTTCAGTGTGCTGATTGGTTTCGTGGGTGGTATTTTGTCCTCAGAGGTATGGTGGCAATCAATTACAGGGCGGGCACGGGAACACCGCCCCTACGGTTTTCCCTGGCTGGTAGTGCGGGCAGTTTTAGCTATTCCTCGGGCTATTCACGAATTAATTTGGGGATTATTTTTTGTTAATATCTTTGGACTCGATCCATTGGTAGCAATACTCGCGATCGCCATTCCTTTTGGTACGATCACGGCTAAAGTCTTCTCCGAAATTCTCGACGAAACTCCACGACTTCCTTTACTGGCACTCCTAAACAGCGGCGTCTCACCCCTTACTGCCTTTGCCTACACTTTAATTCCCCAAGCTTTTTTAAACCTACTTTCCTATAGTTTCTATCGCCTTGAATGTTCAATTCGTGCCGCCGCTGTACTAGGAATTATCGGTGCTGGTGGGTTGGGTTATCAAATCCTTCTCAGTCTCCAATCTCTGCGTTACGAACAGATGTGGACGTTCTTAATTGCCCTAGTCTTATTAAGTGGTTTAACTGATTTCTGGAGTGCCTTGCTACGTCATAGGTTGGGCGCACCAAGTCGCTTAGATTTGAACGTCCTGAATCTCAAAAAGCGCAAAAAACCTGAGATTCAAAGCGATCCAGTTGTAAAAGCTTCATTGTTCAGTGGCATTATTCTACTAATCTTCTCCTTCTGGTATGTCCAAGCCGATTTCAGCAAAATTTGGTCGCCACGAACTGCCAAACTTCTAGCAGGAGTGATTCACGACGCTTTTCCACCCGATCCCAGTCAGCTCAATCAATTATTTACTCTTTCTGCTCAAACCCTTGCCATGTCTATCCTGGCGATGGCTGGGGCAGGATTCGGTGGGATTTTACTCTCGTTTCCGGCGGCGAAGAATTTCCTGTTAGTGGGAGGAATGTTACGCAGCGACAATAGCCGATCCCCCCTAGCCCCCTTTAACAAGGGGGAAACCGGAATCTTAGCTCCCCTTAAAAAAGGTGGTTGGGGGGATCTCACCCGCTTCTGGGCAACCCTGAGCTTTGTTATTACCCGCTTTCTCCTATTATTTCTTCGTGCCGTCCCCGAACCAATTTGGGCGCTAATCTTTTTATTTATCTTATTTCCAGGGATTTTACCAGGAGCGATCGCTATGAGCTTACACAACTTAGGCATCTTGGGGCGTTTGATGGCAGAAGTCACGGAAAATTTAGATGAGCGTCCCACCCATTCTCTTAAAGCCCTAGGTGCAACTAACCCCCAAGTCTTTCTCTACAGCGTCTTACCTCGCACTCTGCCCCGCTTTGTCGCCTACATTCTTTACCGCTGGGAAGTCTGCATCCGTGCCACTGTGATTGTTGGTTTGGTGGGGGCGGGAGGATTAGGGCGTTTACTGACAGAGCAACTCAGTAGTTTTGACTATAAAGGTCTTTTAACTACCTTAATTGCTTTTATTGCTCTGACCTTTTTCGTAGACCTCATTAGTGCTGCGGTACGACGGACGTTAAGGTAATCATCAATTGTTTGGCTTTCCCTAAACTTGTTGCATAAATAACCCAGAAAAGAGTGATAAATAGTACAGCATTCATTTTTCTAGTCGAAATACATTAATCCTTGGGTAGAGATTATTATTGACATCTTCCCAACTCAAGAGATATGACTGGAGAATCTACACAGTCATTGCAGTCCTCACGTTTCGCACAGGGTTCTTAATTATGTGGAAACCTCTTCCCAAAACTGTCACTCGGATCGTTATTTCAGGCATTTTAGTGTTTGGCAGTGTTGCTTGTAGCAATGACACTCCTGAACAGTCTTCTAGCCCAAAAGCTACTCCAGTTGTCAACGTCAAGGCAACTTCTCCTGCCGCTGCCAAACGTCCTCCAAAACCTACCCCTTCCCCAGCACAACAAGCTTCACCCCAAGCTGACAATAATACTTACGAACAGGCGATAGACATTGCCACGGGTGCAGTTTCGATTACAAAATCGGCAGTATCACGAGAAGATTGGAGTCTCGCCGCTAAACAATGGCAACAGGCAATTCAGTTGTTGAAAGTGATACCTGCCTCTAATCGTAACCATGCCAATGCCCAAAAGAAAGTCGTTCAATACCAGGGTTTTCTGGCAGATGCGAAGGAAAGAGCGGCGCCTCCACCAAACAAGAATACCCCAGGTGACATTAATCCTCAGTTTTTCTCGAT
Organism: uncultured Coleofasciculus sp.; assembly: GCA_902805485.1. Lineage (GTDB taxonomy): Bacteria > Cyanobacteriota > Cyanobacteriia > Cyanobacteriales > Coleofasciculaceae > CADCTM01. Next base: position 7,815 of record CADCTM010000291.1, read on the forward strand.
TCCCATTAAAGGAAGAATGAGTGGAACACCAATTGTTGAGATTGTCTTTGATGGCAGCCAGAAATTCGATCTGCTTTTTGACACAGGCGCAAGCAGTACTTTGATTACTGAATCAATGGCAAGGGCATTGAGATTAAAAGCTGTGGGACTGACTCCAAAAGGTGTTGCTGATGGGGCTGTTGTTCTCTTACCATTTGGGTTTGTTAAGTCGATGGAAGTCGATGGTCGCTTAAAAAGAAAGCTGGAAGTAGCTATTGCTCCTCCAGCTATGCCAATTGGTCTTTTAGGGCAAGATTTCTTTGAAGGTTATGACAT
>CADCTM010000291.1:8139-12772 GCA_902805485.1 uncultured Coleofasciculus sp.
GCAATTAAAGAAAATGTCATCGAATTCCGCCGACGTTAAGGATTTATAAGTCATTGGTCATTGGTTATTAGTTAGATAACTGATGAAAGACAAAAATCAACTAATACCCGTTGAATCTTGATCATAATTATTGATTAAATCTGTAAAGACTTGATTCAACTGCCCTGCACAACAATCGGCTTTTGTCAACACTTTTGCGGACGGGAAGAAGAATGATTTAATTGCACTGATTGATTTAATCGCACTGACAGAGAAATCGTTCATTTGAGGCAAGCGGATGGCAACTTGCTGATTACCAATGGCAAGGACTTGAAACCAAGTTGACATTGTTGGTGGTAATTCTTTAGTTAAACGCAGCCCCATGGATGAGGTTGATAGAGACTGAGCGTAGGCGGGAGTCAAAAACGGCTGGTATGTTTTGGCATCTGGCGTTAGCTGTTTAACAAAGGCTAAACTGACGCCTCGAACGAGTTGCCGTAACGGATCGGCTTCTTTGCCGATATGCTCTTTAACCAGGGTACTGCGAGCTAAGGCGGCGTTGAGATTGGCGCGGTCAGTCACGCTTAGATGAGTCCCACCAATCGCGGCAATGAGATACTTGGGAACGCTCAATTGAGAAAACGCTCGTAGCTGATGGTCAAGAGACGGTGTGATGGCGTCCTCTGTGCCCGTTAAAAATAAGGTTGGGGTGGCGACTTGGGATAATCCGTTTTTTCCAAACAAACGTCCAGTTACGGCATTGAGAGCAACTACCTGTACAACTCGTTGGTCTCGCATCTGCACTTTGTCTCCTGGCAAGTCAGCAGCGGCACACTGAAACCAATCCGCAGGGGAGCGTCCGAGGGGGCTGCGGTCTTTACAATACTGTCGTAGCTCTTTTAAGTTCAGTTCGCCTCCAGCTAAGGCTAATGCCGTGTAGCCTCCTAGAGAGTGACCGATAACACTGACTTGTTCGGTATTCAGTTTGCTAGCTAAAGGACCGTCTTCTTGATTGAGGCGCGCCAACTGATCTAGCATAAAGCTGACATCTTTGGGGCGGTCGATGAACTCAGAACCTGGTAACAACTCGCCAAGATTACCCCCAATTGAAACGCCATTAAGCCAGGTAAAGTTGCTACCCGGATGTTCCAGCGAGGCAACCGTAAAACCGTAGGATGCCAGATGACGCGCTAAGTAGTTTAGGAATTTGCGGTCAGAACCAAACCCGTGGGAGAGTACGATTAAGGGGCCTTCGGTCTTATTAGTCCAGTAGAGATCTACAGGAATTGTGCGATCGCGTTTTTGGTCTTGTAAAATCAAGGTCTGCTCTTGCACGTACTGAGAGCCTAGACGATCCGGTTCAAAACTGGGGCGAAAGCTGGCAGCATCAGCAACACTTAGTTCTTTCTCTAGCACGGGACCAACGGCTAAACTTTGCAAGTTCGAGGCGTTGAGTTGGAGAGCAATGCCTACCGCAGAACTCGCATCCACGGTTACATTCTCTTCAGGATAGGCTCGCAAAAAACCCAACACCGAAAGACCATTCGCTTGCCTTGTTGCCAAAAACAACGCCGCTTGTAATTGCTCTACACTACTATTTGGCAGCGCTTCAGCAATTCGTCCCAATAACCTCCCGCCATCCCCAGATCGCAGTAAATCATTGATAAATTTCTCGGTCATGTTGGGGTCGATTTGCAGGTGTTTTAGCAGCAACTGCCGCACCTGTGGGGTTAGTACCGCACGGTAGGGTTTGAGAGACGGTGGCAAATCACCGGATTTTGCAAAGTTTTCTAAATCCTCAATGGCGACAGATTGCTCAAATGGCCCCAAGCGTAGCGTTAGGCGGGATGCGGCAAACGCTGGTGCGCCAATTCCACAACAGAGAGTCATGATGATTGTACACAAAGTTCCTTGGGCGATTGCCTGCATCGGACTCCGAAAATTGATCAGTTTCCCGTTGTGAAAGTGCCGAGATGCCCTACCACTAGTGCTGTTGAGCTGAAACTTCATAATGAGTGATTGTACTTTGATGTGAGTGGAGCTATTACTAATTTTGCTCAAAGCGACCCATTTCAAGCGCGACAAGTTTCCCATGCCTACTTCGCTTATATTATCCACTCCTCGACCTCACAGGACTAACTCGTTGGCGTGGGGTCAAATAATATTCTGGAGCAGATGTAGTGGTTTATACCTTGCCAAAATCAAGCTAAAGATATAAGTAAGTTTGTGCATTTGTAAGAGCAGAAGCCTTTGGACTCGACACTCGCCTTGCAGGTATTATTCACAGCTTGGGAATCGATCATCAGCAACGCTGTCCACTTGGCTCTTTTTGGACTTGTTCACGGACTTGAGAATTTAAGACGCTCATCAATTCTTTTATGGCTCTTGCATCGAGCCACTGCTTGTAATGCTAATAGACGGTTGAGTAGGGGGGCGAAATTTTTGGGCAAATCTTGCCAATTATAGCCATTCTTAAGTTGATAGAAGATGCCCTTCAAGAGTTCTCTTTTGTCCAGTTACATGGTCTTGTCTACTTCTTAGTTGGCAAGATCTGAGGCAGTAGAGGTTCAAGGATTTCCCATCCTTGGTCTGTGAGGCTGCTAAAATATGGCATGGTGGCTGGATTAGACTGTTGCAATCACGTTAATTCAAGAAGTTAAGAGATGTCAAATGGCTTCTATTCTATTAAGGAGAGGAAGCGTTACAGTCTTAGTTAGATTGATACTGTTGTTGATACTGTTCATAAGCGCGATTAATGGCAACAGCTCTATCATGCGCTCCCGGACTTTTGTTAATATCTGGATGAAACATTCCGAGCAAGCTCCGGTAAGCTTTTTTTACTTCAACTTTAGAAGCATTTGGCTTAACTCCCAAGACTTCCCACCATTCTCCTGAACTCGGTGTCAGGATTTCCTGAATTACTTCCCAGGACGTGCCGTAGACAACTTTGTAAATACGATTTAGGCGGTCAATTCCTAATTGCAATTGTGCCATATTATGCCATTCAATGAAGGCATGGCGAAGCGCATATTTATCTTCTCGAAGCGCAAACTTGCCTTTGGGAGAGGATTTTGAAAAACTACGACGTGAGGAATAGGAGTTTTTTTCAGGATTAAAAAACGGGTCTTTTCCCTCTGGTAATGCCTCCAGCACTAGCCGAACCAATGGGGCAGGTTCTGGTAATGTCAAAAGTGCTGTGAGTTCAGGACAAATCTCTCGAACATCAGGATGACTTGACCATAACCAATAATTTATATTGGGTTTTGCCAGTTCTTTAGCGTAGGTTGGCAAGCTTGTTGTTTGCTCAACAGTGGGTGTTCCCACACTTCGATAACTTTTATATTCACTTGTAATTGGAATATTGCTGACTCGAATATAAAAGCCTGCTCCTGAGTCGTGCAGGCGGATAAAACCACTACCCCACTGACGAAGATACTCGTGAAGATTTTCCCGGTCTAAGGTACGATTTGGGACGCCTTGTTTGAGCAATTGCTCTAAAAATTCGCTAGTAAATTCAACTGCTTCGATGTGGGTGGGTAAGCTTTTATTTGTTTCTATTTCAACGCAATTAAATGCGCCAGGAATCTCGCTAATTTGTGCCTTAGCTTTGAAGCTAATAAATTTAGCCCGCACCATTGGTAAGGCGGTAATGAGGACACCTTTGTACGTTTCAGTGTAAACTTCTTTGTTTTCCCATAGCCGTTTTGCTTCTAAGGCGATCGCTCTCCCTTGGGCTAAATCTTCTCCGGAATCAGACGTTGGCTTGTGCTTAGGAATTGCCTGACGTTCGTCATAGAGCCAATAGCGTGGGTTTTGGTCGCTAGGAGGTTGTAGGCAGCCGTCAGGACCCAAATTATCTCTTGGCTTTAGCCCTGCCTTGAAAAGCTCGCTCTTGGTTTTCAGGTAGTCTGGTAAGTCAACCCAGCGACCAAAGCGGGGAACACCAGGACATTGATTCGTGGGAGAAGTGCGCCATTTCCAATGGCAGATAGTACAGTAGCAGCCGTAGTCGGTTTTAATCAGGTTGTGTTTGGTCAAAGCAGCTCCACAGCAGCATTAACATTGGATGAGCTTTCTTCAATGTAGTCTGCTCTTGTTGAGGAAGTGGTTCTCAAACCAAAAATCATCACGCACTTTCTGACGCTCAAACCAGACACAGTGAATCAACATAACAACTACAGCCCCCTAAGTCCTAGGAGGAGAAGCAAGCGGAGCGATAGATTGTTATTTTTGGATACCCTCTCAAACTAATGTATTCGTAAGCTTTTCCAAGTGCCAAGTCGGCAAGAAGTGCAGCGTCCTAATTTTTGAGAAGTACTTATTGACCAAATTCTGCCCTTGCCTGCTCAACAATTTCAACCGTTACCACATCCAATTGAGCCTCACGAGCTAAATGCTCAATTCGTTGTCGAGCCTGAGTACGGACAAAAAAGGGTATATTTTTTAGCATAACTTTAGCTTCAGGCGTCCATTGCAGAGCGTCTGTGAAATCGGATCTATTCATAATTATAAGCCCCCAGCCCTTATCAAGTACCTTTTTTTCCTAACTCACGCGGGTAAAGCCTTGCTGAAATTGACTAGCTGTCTTCTAATAATAACTGCCCCTAGTAAAAATCGGTAGTTTTCCTGCCATTAATAATGCATATTGCTGAGG
>CADCTM010000292.1:0-425 GCA_902805485.1 uncultured Coleofasciculus sp.
TTTCATCGTATCTCACAGTCGTCGCTCACAGCCTCTCATCTGGGGCTAAACTAAAATATCATTTGCCGCCCCAGATGATAGTGAGGACGGACTATACACTTAACCCTCGTTGATCGGTTTTGTTTAGTGTAGCCGTGGATGACCGTCGCCCCAGGGCTAAGAATAACCCACGGAGGTGGGTTGTGTTTGTGTAGCCGCAACATCTAGTCGCCCGGTACTTGATTTCTACTAAACACAAACCACCAAAAATTTAAACCAATTAGCGCCACACCTGTGAGGGCAACACCGAATTTTAGTCCTAGAGGTTGCTCGATTTGGTGGAATTGATTTTTTTGCGGGGACATTTGCGCTGAAGTTGCCGCTACCGCAGGGATACTAAATGTTATTGATAGCAATAATCCTAATCAGATAAGCTTTGGGATTAA
>CADCTM010000292.1:435-3343 GCA_902805485.1 uncultured Coleofasciculus sp.
CATTTATTGAACATGATTCATTCTCCTGAAACTATCGACTCAAAGATGGTTTGAAGTTCCGCAAGCGCAAGGCGTTGGTGACAACTGAAACGGAACTAAATGCCATTGCTCCGCCTGCAATTATTGGGTTAAGTAACCAACCTGTGAATGGAAATAATATTCCGGCGGCAATGGGAATTCCGGCGATGTTATAAATGAAGGCAAAAAAGAGGTTTTGGCGAATATTGTGGAGTGTGGCGCGACTGAGTTGAATGGCGGTGACAATGCTGGTTAAGTTGCCGGAAATTAAGGTAATGTCACTGGCAGCAATCGCAACATCAGTCCCTGTACCAATTGCTATCCCCACATCGGCTTGTGCCAGCGCTGGGGCATCATTAATGCCATCTCCTACCATTGCAACAATTTTACCTTCATGTTGCAGTTGCTGGATTTGTTCGGCTTTTTGGTGAGGCAGTACATCGGCAATGACGCGCTTGATACCAACTTGAGACGCGATCGCTTCTGCGGTTTGTCGGTTATCTCCCGTCAACATCACCACCTCTAAACCTAACCGCTGCAAGGCTTTCACCGCGTCCACTGAGGAGGGCTTCAGGGCGTCAGCAATGCCCACAACCCCCTCAAGTTCTCCATTTACCGCAATCAACGCTACCGTCCTTCCTGCGGCTTCCCAGGCGGATTTGTGCGTTTGCAAAGCCTCAGTATTAATACCCAGTTGCTTCAGCCACCGGGATGTCCCAATTTGGACTAATTGATCGTTGACAACAGCCTGAACCCCCGCCCCAGTAACGGCTTCAAAGTTTTTTGCTTCGGGCAACTGCAACTCGACGCCTTGGGCTTTAGCATACTGGACAATTGCCTCGGCAAGAGGATGTTCGGAATTGCGTTCAACGGCGGCGGCGAGGCGCAGCAGGTTAATTTCGTTACTATAGGCGGTTCCTTTGGTTGTGATGTAGTCAGTAACTATGGGTTTTCCTGCTGTTAGTGTTCCCGTTTTATCCAGAACAATTGTTTGGATTTTATGGGCAATTTCAAGAGCTGATGCCCCTTTAATTAAAATGCCGTTTGTTGCACCAATTCCCGTACCCACCATTACCGAAGTCGGCGTTGCTAAACCTAGGGCACAAGGACAGGCGATAATTAATACCTTCACAGTCGCAATCATTGCTAAGGTAAGGTTTCCCATTAAGCTAAACCAAATCACAAAAGTAGCGATCGCGATTGCAATTACCATCGGCACAAACCAGCCCGTTACGCGATCGGCTAATCTTTGAATCGGTGCTTTAGAGCCTTGTGCTTGTTGCACCAATTGAACTATTTGTGCTAAAATAGTGTCGCGTCCAACTCGTAACGCTCGGAACTTAAAGCTGCCAGATTTATTAATTGTTGCCCCTATTACTTGATCCCCTGGCTGCTTCTTCACTGGGAAACTTTCGCCCGTTACCATCGATTCATCAATGGTTGAATTCCCCTCAATTACTTCACCATCAACTGGAATTTTTTCACCGGGACGAACTATAACGATATCATTAACTTGCACGTCTTGAATTGGCACATCAACTTCTTGGCGTTTGCGAATAATCCGCGCTGTTTTCGCTTGCAAACCAATCAGTTTCCGAATTGCTTCAGAAGTTTGTCCTCTTGCGCGACTTTCAAAGAGTCGTCCCAAAAGAATTAAAGTAATAATAGTTGCCGCACTTTCATAATAAACCTCCGGCTCTAACCCTTGCGCTCTTATAAATTCAGGGAAAAGCGTAACAAAAACCGAGTAAAAATATGCCGCACTTGTCCCTAAAACAATTAACGTATTCATATCAGCCGCACGGTGTTTCAAAGACTTCCACGCACTAATATAAAACGACTGCCCACACCAGAATTGTACTGGCGTTGTTAAAATTAGCTGTAACCAAGGATTCATCAACCAATGGGGAATAGAGGGTATATTTAAACCCGTCATCATTGGCAATCCCCCAATCAGCAACACTACACTAATAACGCCTCCGATAATTAGCTTGCTGATTAAAACTTGCTCTCCAGCGCGGCGCATTGATTGCGAAGTATCATCTTCATTATTGTCCATTTCCTGAAGTGGATCAGCACCATATCCCGCATCAGTAACAGCCTTTTGAATAATTTCTAACTGAGTTTTTTGAGGGTTGTAGCCAATAGTTGCTTGATCTAGCGCAAAGTTGACATTGCATTCAACAACGCCAGCAACACCTTTAATTGCTTGCTCAATTCTCGAAGCACAGGCGGCACAACTCATCCCTCGTAGTTTCAGTGTCAGAGTCTCCATTTGGACTAGCCTCTTTTCGTAGTTGCTCTAACATTAGGCTATAGCCTCCAGTCGGCAGGAGAGTCAAGCGATGAAAAAAAGGTGAGTCGCCTGCCTCAGGCAATTACTGATACGGTCACAAATTTTTCACAATCTTTGACTAAACTGTGTTTAGTGCAACTTTCTACTGATTCATTCGTCTTTAAGTGCTGAATGATTTCTTTGTAGTCCACATAGCGCCTCCCTTAACTCTTGCTTTTTACAGAGGATTTTGGACAAGTTGCTTGATATGTTAAGAGCGGCTGTATAGCTGTAAAAAATTCAACCCATAAATGTAATGATTTTTTCCAAAAAGTCTGACTCACGAATTATCTTGATGATTACTTTCTTCCTTAAACCACTAAAACGCAACCTGGTTATTCATTCGGAAAAGGTATTCCTGATTAGTTTTGGGTTACTTGCCATTCTTGGCTATGTGGTTCTTTTTGGGCTGATGGGTTTTATTTGGAATTCGCTTACTAAAAACTGGGATAGCTGGGTAACTACAACTATTCAGCTAGCTAAAAATATTTCTATTTTTCCGGCATTAGCCGCTCTTGTTGCTGGTATAGTTATTCTGTTTTTCCTAATAAATCT
>CADCTM010000293.1 GCA_902805485.1 uncultured Coleofasciculus sp.
GTGATAAAGCACATCTAGGGGAATAGCTGGTTCTAACTCCAAGTCAATTTCTACACTATGTCCTTGATTGGCACGAATTAAAGTGCCTGTAGAGTCGAAGGAAAAGCGTTGTTTGTCATTTTGGGCAACTACTTGATCTAATCCAGCACGGGAAATAGGAGGGCGACTCGTTGGTAACTGAATCACGGTAATCAATCCGTACATAGGCTACCCAACCTGACAGCAGATTACTGTCACTAAGGTTGAACTTCTCGATTGATGTAGGTGCAAGCCCTACCTGCCAAACTCAGGCATGACTCCTTATCTGCCCACACTGACCAGACTCGTTTTTCTGGAGGGTGAAGCTGGGAACAGGGCGCAATCAGACAGCCGTTACGGGCTGACACTGGCGCTAATAGGGAGTTTCTACGATGAAACAGATTCTAGAAAAGCGACCCACATTGGGGAAGGGCGTAAACCTGAAAAGCCTTACCTTGCCAGAGATTAGTATCCCGCAGCATTTTCATTTTGATAGCTGCTTGAGTAAGGGGTTCTGGCGGTTGAATTGAATCCATCTAAGGGAACAAAACAATCAAACGAGAGGAACGAATAAAAACAGTCTGTTAGGTCTGGGGATTCGTACCCTCAGTAGGCTAGACGAGAAGCGGAACTCCGCAGACTGGGTAGGATGACCCGTAATTGGGTCAAGGCTTCGGCCGTGAGCTCAGCCGAACGGTTTAAAGAACACACAAGTTGGAGCAGAGCATGGTTAGGCACAGCAATAATGCTAGTGAACTGTGGGCAAATCTACCCTGGAAGAAATTTCGGAAAGACTTATTTCGCCTACAAAAGAGAGTGTGGTGCGATTCGTTGTGAGGTAAATCACGGTCTTAGTCCGTACATAACCTCACCAACTCATAAGAGTTGAACTTTCGATTAGATGTAGGTGGAAATCCTACCCGTCAGATTCAGACGTGACTCCTTATCTGCCCACACCGAACAAGCTCGATTCTTGTAGAGTGAAGCTGGGAACAGGATGCAATCAGACAACTGTTATGAGTTGACACTGGTGTTAACAGGGAGTTCCTACGGTAAAACCGATGCCTAAAAAAGTAACCTATTTTTAAGCGGGGCATAACTAATAAAACCCCGACTTCATCAGAATTAAATCCCGCCGAGTTCAACACTAACATCGGTAAGAATCTAGGGGTTCTGATGGTTAAAGTGGCACTACCTAACGGAACAAACAATCTATCGAAGGAACGAATAAAAACGAATCAAGGGTCTTGGGGTTGTCGAACCCCCAGTAGGTAAGACGAGATACGGAACCCCTTTGATTCGGGTAGGATGCGGCGTAATTGCCGCAAGATATTCAGACTATATTCTTTGGAGTAAGAGCATGATTAGGCACAGCGACAACGCTAGTGAATCGTGGAAAACACTACCCTGGAAGCAATTTCGTCGTAATTTATTCCGCCTACAAAAGAGAATATACAAAGCAATTCTTGCAGGAGACAGGCACAAAGCGATGTCCCTTCAAAAACTGATTTTGAAGTCCAAAGCGGCTAGATTATTGGCAATTCGTCAAGTAACTCAGCTAAACGCTGGCAAGAAAACAGCAGGGATTGACGGTAAAAAGTCCCTCACTTTTGAGGAGCGCTTTGAACTAGAGGAACTGTTGCAGGCATCGAGCAATGACTGGAAACACCAGAAATTGCGTAGTATTCCCATCCCAAAAAAAGATGGTAGTACCAGAATGCTCAAAATCCCAACTATGGCGGATAGAGCGTGGCAATGCCTCGCAAAATACGCAATAGAACCAGCGCACGAGGCACTATTCCACCCTAGGAGTTATGGCTTTAGAATGGGACGCTCGGCTCATGATGCCCAGAAAGTCTTATTCAGCAACCTACGCTCTAAGAGCAGCGGAATCGAAAAAAGAGTCATTGAACTCGACATCGAGAAGTGCTTCGACAGGATAAGCCACACAACCATAATGGATAACCTTATTGCCTCCAAAGGCATTAAAGCGGGGATATTTCGGTGTTTAAAAGCTGGGGTAAATCCTGAATTTCCAGAACAAGGAACGCCACAAGGCGGTGTGGTCAGTCCTTTATTAGCTAACATCGCCCTCAATGGAATCGAAAGCATCCACAAATATAAATCTGATGGAAAGACCAGAGAGCCATCAATCCGTTACGCGGACGACATGGTAATAATACTCCAAAGAGAAGACGATGCCACCGAAATACTTGAAAGAATTAATCAGTTCCTAGCCACTAGAGGGATGAAGATTAGTGAAAAGAAGACAAAGATAACTGCCACGACAGATGGCTTTGACTTCCTTGGTTGGCACTTTAAAGTGCAAAACAACGGGAAATTCAGATGTACTCCCTCAGTGGACAACATCAAGAAATTCCGTCAGAAGGTAAAAGCAATCGTCAACTGCTCGAATTATGGCGCTAAAGAAAAGGCTACAAGATTAGCCCCAATAGTTAGAGGCTGGAGAAACTACCACCGTTTTTGCAAGATGGACGGGTCAAAAAATTCGTTATTCCACATCGAAACAAGGGCGTTCAAGGTATTTAACAAGGAAGCGAAACAAGACTACTACTCTAGTAAGAAATTACTTGATAAGGCGTTCCCTAGCGTCCCCTACTCCGAAAACAAGTTCGTCAATGTTAAAGGAAATAAATCACCCTATGACGGAGATATAGCCTACTGGAGTGAACGCAATAGTAAGTTATACGATGGACACACCTCTAGAGCCTTAAAACGGCAAAACCATACGTGCGGACACTGTGGCTTAAAGTGTATCAGCGACGAGCGGATAAACCTACACCACCGGGACGGGAACCACAGCAATTGGAAAATAAAAAACCTAATTGCCGTACATGAATCCTGCCACAACTACATCCACATGGGCAACAGGGAACAACAACCCTAAGAATATCTGGGAGCCGTGTGCATGGAAACAGGCACGCACGGTTCTGTAGGAGAGGTGCGCTGGATAATACCAGCCATCGACTCTAACCAAAGCAGTTTCAGTTGGTGACAAGCGCAAAGCTAAGTACCTACAGAAACTTATCTTGAAGTCTAATGCTGCTAGATACCTGGCAATACGTCAAGTAACCCAGTTGAATGTTGGCAAGAAAACGGCAGGAGTTGACGGCAAAGCGTCCTTCACGTTCAAGGAACGCCTAGACCTAAGTGAAATACTGGAGAAAAACGTTAACACATGGAAACATAATAAGCTTCGTGAAATTCCCATCCCTAAAAAGGACGGAACAATGCGTATGTTAAAAGTTCCCACCATCGCAGACAGAGCTTGGCA
>CADCTM010000294.1 GCA_902805485.1 uncultured Coleofasciculus sp.
TCCTTAACCAGTGCGACTTTTTCCGTTCGATCGGGGGGATCGAATTCTGATCGAACGCGATCGCATTCCGATCGAATGTGATCGGCGCTCCCCTTCTGGTTCTCCAACGGAGTACGCAGCAGCGCTAGCTCCTCCGGAGCCGCTCCGCTAGATGCGATAGCGAAGCGCTGCTGCGAAGCGCAGATCGGGTTAGCGGTGTGTAGAGTGCAATCGTATTTTTCAACAGTCCCCCCTTGACTCCTACCATTAGCCGTCAGCTCGAACAGTTGGGAATTAGCGCAAGTCAAGAGTGTGGCGCTATCGCCTTGGGTAGAAGGCATTTGAGCCGAGTGCTCGGCTACCAATGCTATAAGTTCTTTACCGTCAAACCGAACCTGCTGGGGTCGTGACTGGGCAATAGTTTTGAACATCTCCTGAACTTCAAGCGATTTGAGCGACTTACCATCTCTGCCCTTGTGCCGACGCCATTTGTTGATGACGCGGCTGGGGTTAATTCGCCCTTCTGCCAAGCACAAGGATAAAATGTTCATCAGAAACTCGCTTAGTCCCTGTTCCGGTGACTTAGTAAATTGAGCCTGCATGAGTCGGAACTGACCGATGTAGAAACTAGCCAAGCTAATTGCCCGCTCCAACGTGTCTAACCCCAAACTGAAAAAATTAGATTTTGGAAGGTAGCAGTGTTCGAGGCAATGAAGAATTAAGGCAAGCCGCATGAGGTTGCTGCACATTTTTCCCTGAAAGTAGGCAAAGGCTGGATTCGTGTGCAAATAGGTTTTGTAACCCCTACGGTACTTTTCCCACTGATGTTTCCAGCGCTGCATGGCTTGAGGACTGAGGTAGACTAACCCAGTCGGGAGTTGCTCCAGCTTCTCGTAAAGGTTGCTGAGCAGTTTATCCAGGCTGACTTTGATATCCGACCATTTATCAAAATCCGGGTGCAGCGTCGGAACCGCTGGAAGAATGCGGGATTGTAAGCCATCGGCATCTGTATGGTTGCCGTCTGGGTTAAAGAATTGACTGGCTGGTTCTATTTGTATGCCTCCACAGATAGTCAGTAACTGCTTTTGGAACCGAAAACTTTCATTCTCGTTCACCCGATCCACGTATCCTGTTAGAGAACCATTCCAAGCCTTCAGTAAAAACTGTCGGGCATTCCCCCTACCAGAGCACTTAAACTGATCTAACCCCTTGAAAAGCCCCAATAACTCGTCGGGTGCCCAGATAGAGCCAGCACGAGCGGGTTGTTCTGAAATTCTGCGCTTTATCGCTTCAATTTCGCCTTCATCAAGCAAATACTTTCGACATTTGCCAACTTCTGACTCTTTATAGTTAGCTGGGTTTTTCAGAGTATCTTGTAGTGCCTCTCGCTCCTTTGCTGGCTTATTCTTCCAGGCTTCCTCTAACTTAGAAAGCGTTGCTTTACTCTGTTCGTAGCGGTCAGCTTCCGCCTCTTGCAGGCGTTGAATCGGATTGAGGATAGCGCGATCGGCGTCTGATTTCCCAGAGCTGGGAGGAGCGATGGTAGCCGTCCAGACGTTTGGATACTCAATCCAGCAATCCGCTTCGGTTTCTCCTTCCTTAGCAACCAAACCGATGTTCGCGCCTATCATCCCTCCAGCGCCTGAAAGCAAATTTTGAATCAGGTAGATTGGATCAATTCGAGAAGACTCGCTCTTCGTCAACAGTCCTTGGATGAGTGGTTCAGGCAGAAGCTCTCCCCAGTTGACGGTTTGTGCTTGGAGCAGATAGTCGGCTAACTTCTGGAACTGAACGACGTTATCCGATAAATCCTGCTGCTGAGTTTTTTCGCCAAGCCGCGCATTGTATATTGACCGAACTTCCTTAGGATGCCGCTCGGCTTCCCGCGCTAAATCCGAAAGCTTTAGGGTTAACTCGGACTGTGGTAATTCCTGCTCGATCAGGTGCTCAATTCGCTTGAATAGCTCCTCAGAATTGAGGGTGCTTTTTAGGGCAGTAGGGTGCGGAGTTACCTTGTTACTTGGTTGACTGGAGTTACCAGACTTGTGCTCTAAACTACTGGGAATTGATACACCAACTTCCCAAGCTAGCTGTTGCACGAGTTCTACAAACTCTCGTCCTCGCGGTGAGCCGTTGCCGCCTGCAAGTCGATGGCGGTACTCTACCACCCCGCCGCCAATTTCACACGCTGGGCATCGCCACAACCAGATGCCGTTTTTCTGTTCGCAGTAGAAAGCCGTACCCGACTTAGATTCGTGCCAGGGGCAGTTTCCCTTGTATTTACCGCCATGGTATCCTTGGAGGTTGTGTCCCAACCAGTTGAAAGCCTGCGGAGCTGACAACAGAGGCAGTATATCGTTATTTAATAAGTCTGTCAGTTGCGTGTCACCGACCAAGTTGCTACGCCGAGGTAGCCGGGGTGTGGTTGGCTCGCTCTCAGCTTTTCTGATAAGCGGATAGATTCCGATATCTTCTGGTTGCTCAAATACTGGTGGATACTCGCTCCATTGCATCCACTCGTAAGCAACACCCGTAATTCCGACTGTTGGAGGCAGGAGCGTATGTCCACCGTTCTTGCTGATCAGTTCCCCAACGTGATGACTCCCGTCAGGCTTGAGGCTAAACCCAGAGTTAGCTTTGAAGTTCTCTGGTTCCCGACTAAAGGCGACTAAGAAGCGATAACCTCCACTGGGAGTCCGAAACATGGGAGCTGTTTCCAAGAGCGGGTACTTTTCGAGCCACTCTTGTATCGTGCGATCGCAGGTATCGGGACAGGGGAAGTCTTTGCAATCGAAGTCAATCCATCCAAGCCAATGTTTTCCGTTCCAACCGCCTAGCGTACCTATCCCCGTCTTCGGGTTGGAGAACCAGGCATCAAGAATTTCCTGCAAGGGTTGAATTTCTTGCCATTGTTTCCAGTTAACTGTCTTCAGATATTTCCCATCTAGGAAGCAAGGCTGTTTGGGTTCTTTGCCCTGTTTTGCTGCCTCGATCGGACATTCGGGCAGTGGCGGTCGCCCTAGGCGCAGCAGCCACGGGATAGTTTCTCGAACGGTCTGAGGAGCTTGGGGCTGAGGTGTCGTGAACATTTTTTAACCTTCTCCTCTTGCCGTTTCATGCCTAAATTGTGTGTGGGTATTGGCTATTTCCCTGAATTTGCTAAAGTTAAGTAGTAGCACCATACTTTTCCTTCCCAATAACGGAGCTTCGTACCGCTAAGCGCGGTTGCTTAATTTCAAATTCGGTGTCTCCGGGTTAGGAAAACACTTTGCTTATAGTACAGTTAAATTCACTTGAAGTAAAGTATTACCTTGGTTTTAAATGCTGATCTA
>CADCTM010000295.1 GCA_902805485.1 uncultured Coleofasciculus sp.
TCCCGATTTCTCGTGGTTGTTCGCAGAGATGAAGGAACGGGAAAGCCTGATGCTGTGGTAGTTGAGGAAGTTTGGCGGTTAGTTGAGACCGTTGGAGAAGGCTTGTTGGTGGTAGGTACACTGGGGAACAGACGATTCCAAGTCGCAGCACCTGCGATCCCATCAGCATTTAAACCGGATACTTGCTGGAACCGAGAAACAGCAATAGCGGTACTTTCTCCATAAAAACCATCCACTGTACCAGCAAAGTATCCCAGCAATTTTAGCGCGGCTTGGAGTTCAGAGACCTCAGCGCCCTGACTACCAAGTTTTAGGACAGGTCGGTTGACGGCGATTAAAAATGTGGCTTGGGCAACTCGGTTAACGGAACTAGCCTCACTAGCAACGGTGGGCAACTGACTTAAGTTAATTGCCAACACACTCAACGCACCCCATCCAATTAACCAACTACTGTTCGTCATCAAAAAAACCTAGTCTGAGGCATTAAGCTGGTTAGATAAAAGCAGTTTAATGGGCGAGCCGTTCCCCTGTCTATAGTTATAAAGACGTTCCGCAGATTCGCGCACTTTGTTCGCAAAGAGTAGGTTTTTAAGATCGCAAATATACCCGACTATTACGATGAGCGCACTTTGGAGACCAGCTTATTTATTGCCGCTTCTGGTCCAACCAGCGACACATAAGGTTCAATAAAATACTGCCTTGCCACTGCTTGAGCCATCTCTGGAGTCACACGCTCAACATCTTGCTGAAACTTGGTGTCAAAATCAATTCCCAACCCGATTGTTTCATACCAGCCATAAGTTTGAGCCAGTTGGGCATTCGTCTGTTTGCCTAGGGCATATTGTCCCAGTAGCTTATTTTTTGCCGTTTGCAGTTCCTCGTCACTCAAAGCTGTCGCACACAAGCGTTCAACTTCAGTGTGTAAACCCTCAAAAGCGGTTTCTGTATTTTCCGGTGCTGTCCCCATGTAGACAACGAAGGTTGACAGCGACTGGCGCGTCGGATAAAACGCCGAGACATCGTAAGCCAAACCCCGCTTTTCCCGCAATTCCACAAATAAGCGGCTAGAAAGACCATTACCCAGGTAGGTATTGAGCAGTTTTAATGCCCCGTAGTCCGCATCTTCCACGGCACTGGCAAGATAACCCAGCATCACAATTGACTGCTGCGTTTCTTGGGCTGTCGTCACCATGTCCGGTTGAGAAATCAGGGTAGGCAAAGCTTGTGCAGTTAGAGATGGTTGAGCAGGTAGCCAGTCCCCAAATACGCGCTCAATCTCATCAACGGCGGCTTCTGGGGTGATCCGACCGGCAACGCTAATCACAATGTTGTCGGGGCGGAAATAGGTCTGATGAAAGTGTTCTAAGTCAGCACGGCTTAAGCTTGATACAGTCGCTTCTGTTCCCAGTACAGAGAGGGCATAGGGATGGTTTTGATACATTGCCCGCCGCAACTGCTCAAAGGCAATGGTGAAAGGCTGTTCTTTTTGGGAGCGAATATCTTGGATTGTTAAGTGCTTTTCTAGTTCTACCTCGGTTTCTGGAAAACTTGGCGATCGCAAAATTTCCCCCGCTAGCTGCAAAATCTCCTGCCAGTCAGCGGCAACTGTCTTCAGCGACAGCAAAAAGTAATCAGTCGAGGCGTCGGCACTAAGGTTTGCGCCCACAGACTCAATCCGTTCAGCAATTTCCATTGATGACAGTTGGGCTGTCCCTTTCGTAATCACAGAAGATAAGAGGTGAGAAAGCCCTGATTTTTCTTGTGACTCCCGCTGACTGCCTGCGCGAATAAATATACGACTAGAAATAATGTCGGCGGCTGAATTTTCTACAGCAATAACGACAATGCCGTTATTAAGAACAGTGCGGTGAATTATTTGTTGTTTTTGCGCGGTAACGGTTTGAGACATTAGTTGTTATTTTTAGGTTTTTCGTGGCTAATTATTGGTTGTTCAACCGATAACCGATGATTGATAATTAATCTCCAGCTAGGGGTTTAAGAACCGTTACTGCGTAGTGCTGAGGAGAAAGATACTGCTGTGCCAACTGCATCAAGTCGGATGCTTTGAGCTTTTGAATTTGATGGGGATAAGTAACGGCAACTTCTGCTGTGGTAATGGTGTTGTAGTAGCCGTATAAACCAGCAATTTGGGTTGCGGCTTCGGTGGAAAAGATGTAGTCGTTACACAGCAGGCGTTGACATCGGCTTAGTTCGCTTGTCGATACAGGAGTCTTCTGCAATTGCCTGATCCGATCGCAAATTAGCGCTTCGACTTGTTCCAAATATTGGGCTTCCAAGCAGGCACTAATCGTAAATAGACTTGAATCTCGCTGTAATGAGAAACTACTACCGATTTGCTGGACTAATCGCTCCTCTTCTCTTAATTCTCGCACCAAGCGCGAAGAACGACCATCAGCAAGCAGCACCGAGAGTAAATCTAAACCATAGGCATCTCGCAACTGATCCACCCCAGGACCAATCCAAGCCATTAATAAGCGTGCCTGCTCAAGTCGGGGTAAGTACAATTCCTGCCGCCGAATTTCGGTAATGGGTGGTTCAGCTTCAGCGATTAGTTTTGGACATTTGTCAAGGCTTGGGAAGTTTTGAAATGATTGATTAACTAAATTCAATGCCCTTTCTTGTTCCACATTACCGACAATCACTACTGTCATATTTTCCGGTTGGTAGTGAGTTGAGTGGAAGGAACGCATTTGTTGAGGCGATCGCTCTTTTAATTTTAGTTCCGTTCCCAAAATCGGGCGTCCGTAGGGATGACATTGGTAAATGCTTTCTACGAGGGCTTGAAAACCCAACCAATCGGGGTTATCGTAGCAGGAACGGATTTCTTCTAGGACGACATCCCGTTCCCGCACAAATTCCTCATCAGGAATGATTGGATGTAACAGCAAGTCGGCTAGGGCTGGTAAGGTATCTTCTAAGTACTGAGCCGCTGTTGTGATGAAATAATGGGCATAGTCGTGGCTCGTTGCCGCATTCGACACACCGCCGCGACTTTCAATCACCGAGTCAAACATTCCTGTCGGCAGTTGCTCAGTACCTTTAAAAATCATATGTTCCAGGAAGTGGGCCATCCCAGACCATTCATCGGGTTCAACAATTGCCCCAGCGCGTACCCAAACATCAACAACTACCACTGGCGTCGCAGGTAGGTGTTGGTGAATAACCGTCAATCCATTGGTCAGTCTGTAAATTTGGGCGGGAAATTTTAAAGCAGTCAGCGGCTCAGATAACAATTTTTCTGATCTCAGATGTTATGTGAATTTAAATTAGTTTATATTAACGTCTC
>CADCTM010000296.1 GCA_902805485.1 uncultured Coleofasciculus sp.
TAGTTTTACCTTCCTGGTACCACTAATTATGGGTACTCTGGTTGGTCTTTGGTTTGAGTTTAACTGGAATGCTTCGATCTTAATAGGCTCTTTGTTTGCCTCTCATACGCTATTAGCCTATCCGATCGTTAGACGTTTGGGTGTTGTAAACAACGAGGCGGTTACTGTTACCATTGGCGCCACTATTTTTACTGATATTGGAGCGCTTTTAGTCCTGGCGGTTTGTGTAGCAATTCATGCTGGGGAGTTCTCAGCAATGGGGTTGGCTATTTTGCTTGGTTCTTTAACGCTTTACTCAGCGGCGGTTTTGTTTGGCTTTGACTGGTTGGGAAAAGAATTTTTTCGTCGTTCTAAAGACGACCAAGGCAACCAATTTTTATTTGTTTTATTATCATTATTTCTCGCTTCAGTAGGAGCGCAATTAATCGGTGTCGAAAAAATTATTGGGGCGTTTCTTGCGGGTTTAGCAGTAAATGATGTGGTGGGTGATGGTCCAGTTAAGGAAAAAGTTGAGTTTGTTGGCAGTGTCCTGTTTATCCCGATTTTCTTCGTTAACTTAGGCTTATTGATCGATATTCCTGCCTTTGTTAAGAGTCTTGGTACGATTTGGCTCACAGTGGCGATCGTGGCAGGTTTGATTGTTAGCAAACTGTTAGCAGCAATACTCGCAAAGTTAGTCTACCGCTACAACAAAATCCAGATGCTGACAATGTGGTCTTTGTCGATACCACAAGTCGGCGCAACCCTAGCGGCAACACTGGTTGGTTATCGAGCAGGAATCCTGACGGAAGGTGTTTTAAACAGTGTGATTGTCTTGATGTTAGTGACTTCTACACTGGGGCCAATTTTAACGTCCCGCTTTGCACCGCAATTAGATGCACCAGAAGTACCTTTAACAGAGGATGTGCCGAAAATTGAGGAAACACCGAGCAGTTCGGCTCAGGGTGAGTTTACGGTGGTAGTACCCGTTTATAATCCAGAGACGCAGCGGTACTTGATGGAAATGGCAATGTTGTTGGCACGGCACGAAGGCGGTCGAGTTATGCCATTAGCGATCGCTCAAGCTCATGCTCGGATGGATGCGCCTGAGATGAATAGCGCGATCCAAAAAAGTCAGTTATTGCTTGACCAGGCAACAGAATTAAGTCGAGAATTGGGCGTTGAAGCCTCACCGCAACTGCGAATTGATTACAACGTTGCTCAAGGCATTAGTCATATCAGTCGAGAACAAAATGCAAGTTTGATTGTCTTAGGTTTGAGCAGACAAATGGGATTCAGGACACGTTTATTTGGCAATGTAACCGAATCTGTCCTCTGGGCATCCCACTGTTTGGTAGCGGTGACGCGCCTTTTAGATTCACCGCTAAAAATTAAACGCATTCTGGTACCAGTAGAAAACGTCACCGCCTCGGCGTTGCGTCCCCTGCGCTTTGCCCAAATTCTTGCTAATGCCAATCAAGCTCAGGTAACGTTGCTCCATGTGTGTGACCCTAGAACGCCCAAGGGCAAAATTGCCTGGACTCACGCTCAACTGGAGCTAATGGCTTCTAAGGTAGGGTCTGGGACTTTACCGATAATTAAAATTACGCCTCATGCGAATGTGATGCAAGCGATTCTCAATGCCTCACAATCTCAGGATTTAGTCGTATTGCGTTCCCTACGCCGTCAGGTTGGTGGTGACGCATTAACAATGGGCGTTGTCACTACCCCCTTAGTACAGCAACTAACTTGCTCAGTGGTCTTGCTTGGAGAACCCCAGGGAACACCCGTGAATATTCTTGCCAGTAGCTGAAGGAAACAGAGTAAAAATTAGGGACTTTTAACTGGGAGCAGATACAAGATTGAATACACCCACGGTAGGAGCAATCCTCCGTGGTTGCCCCTCTATAAATACGCGATCGCTTATACATCCTCAGAATCGGTTTTATGTTTCAACTGTGCTGCCATTTCTTCTAATTTCTGCTTTTCTAATTTCAACTGCGCCGCTATTTCTTCTAATTCCTGCTTCTCCTGTTCCAACTCGTCTTCTTTTATCTTCAACTGCAGCACCATTTCGTCCAGTCGCTGCCTTTCCGTTTCCAAGTCTTCTTGCAGGGTTTGAAGTTGTTCGCGACGCGCTTCCAGTTCCAGATTACGACGAGTTAAATCCTGACTTTGCAGCGTTAATTCTTGCCGCCACTTTTCCGCACGTTCTACTTCTTCCTCAAGGAAAGTTGTATTCGCCGTCCCGCCCGACCGGGACTTCTCTACCAAGTCCAACACCCAGTCTTTGGCGTGTTGAATACTCAAGACTTCTTTATTATTTGAAAGCTCTACCAAAACCAACAAGCCTTCTTGCAGTTCTTTTGTATTGGCGAGTTGGACAGTTTCTGGATTGATCACTGTCCAGGAATTTTCAGATTGTTGGCAGGCCAGCAATCGCAGTTCCACCCCGCCTACACTTTCATTGTTTTGCACTTGGGCCAGGTGTAGCATTGCCTGTCAATTGTTGGTTGTTGGTGGTTAAAAACACTCAAGAGTTATCAGTGAGTTGATTGAGGCGATCTCGTAAAATTTCTGCTTGCGTTTGAGCCTCGACCAAAGCCTCCTTCGTCCTCTGCACAACTTCCGGTGCAGCTTTGCTGACAAAATTCTGATTGTCTAAACGCCCGGAAAGCGAATTGATTTCCGCTTCCAATTTACCTAAATCTTTCTTTAATTTAGCGCTAAGGGCATCCAGATCCACTACACCTGCCAGAGGCATCAAAACTTGAACCGTGCCGACGACACCCGCCATCGTTGTCTTCAGTTCTTCCTCTAACGCCGGAGTAATCGTCAATGTCTCCACTTTTGCCAAGTCTTTAATATAAGACTGACCCGCTTCCAAGATTTGACGTTCGGCATTGCTTCCACTTTGCAGGATCGCTGATACCTTCACCCCTGGCTTGACATCTGCTTCTGCCCTGAGATTACGGATGGTACGAATTGTCCCAATCAATAACTCAAACTGTTGTTCCAGTTCCAGGTTAATCACGTCCGTTTTCCCACTTGAAGAGGATAACTTAGACAAGCGCTCCCCCAAATCTGGATTCGGTGTAATGAGCATTGACTCTTGAGTACTAGACACTTTCAAGGGCTTAATTTCTTCCTTGCCAAAAATCTGTTCTTTAAACGATTGGGTTGCTTGCGCTAACTCTTGACGATTTTTACTCGTGCGGAAATAGCGGTAAACAAACCAAATTGTATATCCAAGACCGACCAATTCAAACGTAGATGACACAATCGGAATGTCATTAATCGCACTCATGGTTCCCACTACCACTT
>CADCTM010000297.1:0-2968 GCA_902805485.1 uncultured Coleofasciculus sp.
AAGTCAAATCTGGGTTGGTTTGAACCAGCGTTTCTAATGCGGGCTGAGACCTAACAGGTAACTCAAATATCTGCTGAAAGCTAAATAACAAGGCTAATCTCAAGAGCGCTTTTGCCCCAGTTTTAAACATAATTTTGTTTTGAAAAAGCTTAAGAAAAACTTGCTTGTTTGAGACTATCTTGAAGTTTGCCAAATTCAACTGAAAAAATTACTGATTTGTACAACTCACCTCTAAATGAATCTCAGAATTTTCTCGGTTGACAGCTAGCGGCTTTCAGTCATGGGGTTGGGTTCACAAGCCGCATGACTGAGGCAGTTAGCGATCGCATTCCTTCACCAAGTTTTACAACGCAAGTCTTGTCAGAACGCTACAGTTGAAAATACTTCCTAATGAATCTGAAGAAGGAGTCGTGCTGCTATGACTAATACTGCGTCAGCCCAAACTGGCAACTTCTGGGACTTTGATTTTGCCTTGCCGCAACCAACACAAGATGCTGACTTGCTCAGGCAGCTCAACTTTCTTCCTGGCTTAAAAGAACTTCTCATGTTGCGTCAAGTTCATGCTCTAGAACACGCCACTGTTTGGGTTCTCGATGAGCGCCAAGGTGTCAAAAATGCCCCCTATTCAACAACTACCCGTCCCCTAGATAACAACAGCTTAGGCGGATTATCCACCGACGAAGGCTTTTATCTATATGGTCAGGTCAATACAGCAGACTTGAGAAGAGCTGTCCCCACTGCCTTGGGGCGTCTGACTAGGGGAGAATGGGACTTAGCTGTCCATCCCCGCTGCGGCACTAACCTCTCCGTCGGAATGTTTTTAACCGCAGGACTAGCATTAGGCGCTCATCTCTTGCTGCCGCGCAGTCCCATTGAACAAATTATCGGACTCGGCATCGCCGCCGCAACCGCGACTCAGCTAGCGCCGGATCTTGGTGCGCTTGCTCAACGCTATCTAACAACCTCGATTCCCTTCAACCTGGCAATTGAAGATATTATCGCAACCTCTGACCTCTGGGGGCGTCCGTCTCATTTCGTGCAAGTGCGCTGGAAAGAGTCATCTTCGGCAAGTAAATTAGCACAGCTTTGACCAACAATTTTGAACGCTAAATCTCAAACTGAGCAGTCAAATCCATCGGCATTAATAAAACTTAAAAAGCAGATTCAACAGACAGCCCTGATCCAGTAGTACGCTGTAGAACTAGAGCGCAAGGTAAAAACTCTTATGGTTCAACGTGGTTCTAAAGTTCGCATTCTCAGAAAAGAATCCTACTGGTTTCAGGATACTGGCATCGTCGCGACTATCGATCAAAGCGGTATCAAATACCCTGTAATTGTCCGCTTTGATAAAGTTAACTACGCAGGCGTTAATACCAATAACTACTCTATGGCGGAAGTCCTAGAGGTTGAAGCACCGAAGAAAAAGACAGCAACGCCGGCAGCTTCTGGTGGCAAGCAAACCACTATCGATGAGAGAACCCGCAAGACGGGTCAAGGTGACAAAAGTGAAGCAAAACGTTCTACTAAACCAGACACCCCCCCTGGTACTGGTCTAGTAGAAGGCTCTCCCAATCAGGGAACTGACGCCCGTTAAGTCGTGCCAGAGTTACCTGAAGTTGAAACAGTTCGCCGGGGTCTAAATCAAGTAACCCTCGGTCATGAAATTCTGGGTGGGGATGTGTTGCTTCGTCGCACCATCGCCCACCCTCTTTCTGTGGATGAATTTTTAACCCGACTTCAGAAGGTCACAATTAGCGGGTGGCAGAGGCGGGGTAAATACTTATTAGCAGAACTGGAGGCTAGGCACGGGGACACTTCCAGTACTGCGGGTTGGTTGGGCGTTCACCTGCGAATGACTGGTCAGTTGCTGTGGGTCGATCAAGATGAACCGCTCCAAAAACATACACGAGTGCGATTGTTCTTCCAAAACAACCGGGAATTGCGCTTTGTTGACCTCAGAACCTTTGGTCAGATGTGGTGGGTTCCCCCCTCAGTTGCCCCAGAAAGCATCGTTACAGGGCTGTATAGACTGGGACCAGAACCTTTTTCAGATGGCTTCTCGGTTGAGTATCTGGTTAGTAAGCTTAAAAATCGCCAGCGTTCTATTAAGGCGGCACTACTGGATCAGGAATTAGTGGCAGGTGTGGGCAATATCTATGCCGATGAAGCGTTATTCTTGGGCGGCATTCGACCTCAAACGCTTTGTGCGGCATTAAGTATCGAGCAAATTGAGCGCCTGCATATGGCAATTATCCAAGTCTTGCAAACTAGCATTGAGTCTGGTGGCACAACTTTTAGTGACTTTCTCAGTGTGCTGGGTGTGAATGGCAATTACGGGGGTATTGCCTGGGTATATGGTCGTCGGGGTGAGCCTTGTCGCGTTTGTGGGACGCCTATTGAGCGGATTAAGTTGGCAGGTCGTTCTTCTCATTTTTGTCCAAACTGTCAGTAAGTAAAGGGTAAGGGGTAAACACGGGGGCTTACCTGTAGATAAAAAATTAGCCCAAGATTTCAGCAACGCCTAAAATGCTAAACAAAGTAATCTTAAGGGTGGAGTACAAAGTAGTAATTATGGCAGACATCAAAAGAGGGTCTTTGGTTCGCGCTAACCGCGAAAAACTGGAAAATAGTCTGGAAGCTAAGGCAAGTGATCAGCGCTTTCCGCCTTATATCTTTGACACTAAGGGGGAAGTTGTGGATATGAAGGGTGATTATGCCTTTATTAAGTTTGGTCAGGTGCCGACGCCGAATGTCTGGTTACGTGTCGATCAGCTAGAAGTAGTTGGTACGGCTGCTCCATCTGAGGCTTAGAAGCGGTTATTTAATTGGTGAGCGATCGCTTTTATGGCTTCCTCTAAGTTCCTCGTGCCGCGCTATCAGCCTCGTGTCTCTATGATTGGCGGCGGTAATGGTGGGTAGTACTATCGCCCAGTGCCTTACCTAAAAAAATCTTGCCGATGTGGTATTA
>CADCTM010000297.1:2978-3293 GCA_902805485.1 uncultured Coleofasciculus sp.
TTGTCGATGGTCTTGCTCAAGGTCTGGCTCTAGATTTGATTCAGGCGCAAGGAATTGAGCGTCATAATTGCCAAATTATCGGTACGAGTGACTATGTTTATACAGCGAGTTCTGAGCTTGTCGTGATTACGGCGGCAAGTCTCCGTAAACCGGACATGAGTCGGGATGATTTGCTTTTATATTAACGGCAAGATTGTGGTGGAGGCAGCACAAAAAGCGATCGCTTATTCCCCGGATGCTTTGTTTATCATTGTCACGAATCCGCTGGATGTCATGACTTATTTGGCAGGGGAAGCGATCGCACTTCCACAAGCG
>CADCTM010000298.1:0-291 GCA_902805485.1 uncultured Coleofasciculus sp.
TTTCAAATTGAGCGGCACTACAGCCAAGGCTGGTTGTTAGCGGGACTTGTCGGTACTCTGAATTTGGTCTTCATCATTGGTTTGCCTTTGTCACTCTGGCTTTACGGTGCATGGAAGCTCGCCTATGGAGTACCAGCATTTGCGATCGCGTTCCTCTCTCTTCCCCCAATCGCTACTGTCTTGACCTTGGGATTAGCTGTCTTTACTGTTCTGGGTTGGAAGAATAAGTATTGGTCAGTTATAGCGCGATCGCACTACTCATTAATTACGTTAGCAGCGTTGGCATTCATT
>CADCTM010000298.1:301-3292 GCA_902805485.1 uncultured Coleofasciculus sp.
AAAAAATAACGGAAAACTGTAATCAAATTTTGCTAACAAAACGTTTTCAGGAGAGTGCGATCACAAGGATATTTTCGTAACTCACGAAGGTAATATGGATTTTCCCCAGCAGCTCTCACTAAAATTAAAGTTTTTTTCGGGTCGCTCTTTTACCTAAAGTACGTCCGCACTCATTCCTCTACTCACGCAAGCGCGATCACCTCGAACGTCAATTTGCCCTTGCACTTCCTTCTGAAGGGTTCAACAAACCCGGAAAACTCATAAAGGCAGAACCGACGCAACGAGGCGCTCACTTCTACTTTGAGCAAGCAGAACTGGAAGTCTCATTTCTCGCCTCCGAATTAGTCCGGGTTGACTGGTTCCCTGGTATCCTGCCAATTCCTTATGCCATTGCTCAGTCTGATTCGTTCGTTGGATTGTTTTCGATCACCCACAGGACTTGAGTCCACTGGTTGCTGACCTCTATCGTTAGTGGTATCAGCAACGCGGCTTGCCTAGCGACCGACTCTTTGTTCAGTCGTTCGTTCACCTCCAGCCTGGGTGGATGTTACGCCTGGGCGTCGTGCCATTTTGGACAGTGTTTAACGATCAAATGTCAGCGGATCGGCTCAACAACTATCTGGATACCACCAACCTATACGATGAAATCTACATGACCCTGTTCTCGAAAGGTCTTCACTCACTAGGGATTGCCTCGAGCGATCAATGGCGATCGATTCTCAATCGGGCAAGCAAGCACGGTGAGTTTATTGGTGTGGATGAACAGAAATATCCCGTAGACGCGGCATCATATGTCCGCCACTATACAGACCTGAAGAAACTCGACGGGCGTTACCCAATTCCAGAGCCGCTAACGCTAGACCAACTCGATGAGTTTCTAGCGCAAGCAGAGGATTGCTATTCGGTTCGCTGGATTGAACATCCAGTGGCATAGTTAACTTAATGGGTGATTCGAGAACATGGATTAGGATTGCTTTAATGGGGAGATTGCGGGAATCTCTGCGTCAGCCCGGTCTTTGATAGCCCCATGCGTGCGAACACCATTGGTGCCAGGAACACGATCCACAGTGATGCCAGAGCAAACGTTATAGCATCAAGTGCTAACTCATTGCCGCCGATGAGGCGAGGCACAAATGCGATCGCAGCCAGTCCTGCTAAACCGAGCGCTAACTTCAGCACTTGCTTTGGGAGGGAAATTTTGGCTGGGGTGTAATGAACGTACCAGTATTCAAGCGGCATTCCAATTCCTATACCTAAAGCAGCACCAAAGATTTCCCAACCTCTAGGAGAAAAATTGGTGAAAGGAAACACTGCAACGGGTGCACAAAGACCGAGGATTAGGAAGAATCGAAAGGGTCGTCCGGAGAACCAGCGCAAAATCACGGGTCATAGACGCTGATAAGCAACCACCAGAATTAACCCGATTAACACACCGCCGAGCACGTCTACTAGATAGTGTACGCCCAGATATAGGCGAGACAGCATCACTCCAGCAACAATGCTTATCGAAGCGACTATCGGGATGCGACCAAACGCGGTCAGCGTTCCCCATAAGGTAGTTGCCGTTACGGTGTGTCCGCTGGGAAACGACGGCGCTTCGAGTTTAGCACGAATAATAATCTGAGGGTCGTGCGGACGCTGCACCGGGAAGAGTGTCCAAATCAGCACATCCATGACTGTTGCCAATAGGGCAACGCCGAGCAAACCATAGGCAAGCCGTCGCCCCGAATTCCAGAACGCCAAAGCAAAGACCAGCGCCATAGCTTTCGCTGCCCCCAGCAAAGTGATGGTCTCAAAGAACCAACCCCAGCTAGCCCCAAAAAAGCGCTGAACCGCAATAATTGGTTCAGGGTTCCAAAGTACCTCAATTCCCATTCCGCTATTCTTTAGTAAAATCTCAGAGTGTTAGATATACACGCGCTGATAAGTCTCCAGCAAACGTTTGGCAAGGGATTGGGCTTGTTGCACTGAAATTTTGGAAAATTCCAGAACCACTGCACTGTGGACAGGGGACGGAGAAATCTCCGTCCCAGTTACCCCATCAAAGGCTGAAGAATTACCGGAAAATCCGCTCACGAGGCACGAACAGGAAATTTTGGCAATGATTGCAGCCGGACGGAGCAATCAGGAAATTGCCGACATTCTCTACATTGCTCCTGGTACTGTCAGAGTCCATTACACACCAAAGAGTGGACTCTTTTCTAAGAGCCACTCTCTGTTAAACTCTCTTAGCGCTAGCTTGAACAAGCTGGAGTCAAGTCCTTACTTTACTTCGTCCTTAATCATTCTCTTGTCATTAATGATCACTGTTTCCTTGACTTCTGGACTGCCGGAGATGTGAATATCCTTATCCTTATTTTCCTCTTTAGCAGATTCGGCTGCATTTTGGGCAGATGACTTAACATCGTGCGCTGCACCTTTAGCAGATTCGGCTGCATTTTGGGCAGATGACTTAACATCGTGCGCTGCACCTTTAGCAGATTCGGCTGCGCTTTGAGCAGATGACTTGATTGATTCAGCTGCACTCTTACCAGATGACTTAAGCGATTCGGCTGCACTTTTTATAGATGGCTCAACTGCCTTCGCTGTACTTTTTACAGTCGATCTAACATCCTTAGCGGCACCCTCAATTTCCTGAGCTACAGCTTTGGCAGAAGGCTTAACTTCATCGGCAGTGCTCTTAATAGAGTCCGCTGCACTTTGTATAGAAGGCTTGACACCTTCGACTGTCTGCTTGACTGAATCTTTTACTTCTCTAATCGTAGGTTTGACTTCCTCGGATGCGCTCTTGACTGCATCTACTACAGAAGGTTTCGCTTCCCTAACTGTCTCATTCACAGATTCGGCTATACCTTTAATCGAAGGCTTAGTTTCCTCAACAGTCTCCTTGACTGCTTCTGCTGTAGCTTTGATAGATGGTTTAACTTCCTCAGCAGTTTCCTTTACTACTGTCCCTAGCTCTTCTACAGTGTGTTTAATACCGTCTGCTAC
>CADCTM010000299.1 GCA_902805485.1 uncultured Coleofasciculus sp.
AGTAATGCCTCTGCCTGACTTACATTTCCAACTTCCAGCATGACTTGGCAGCGCTCAAGCAACTCCATTCCATATCTGCCTTTTTGACGGAACCAGATGTGCCAAAGTTCTGCGGTTGCCTGATTGCGAACGTTTTCGTCAGGATTTTTTAAATCTTCGAGCAACTGATGGATTGAGGATTCATTCATAGAGCGGCACTCTTGTGTAAACCAGTATGTAAATTAAGGCTTTTCCATCATTGTCTAGTCCTGCTGTTTTCGCTGTGAGGCTAGCCTTATTTTTGGGATGTTTGCACAAAACTGATAAGGATTCCTAAATCGCTGAAGATTTTTTGCAGGATTATAAATTTCCTTCGGCGGGACGAAGATGCTTGCTCAAAATATCGTGGAACCATTGCTCGATGCGATCGCCCATTGCTTGATTAGAATACTCGGCTTCGACTCGTTGGCGGCAGGCATAGCGGTCAATTTGATCGAGTTTACCCAACGCCTCCACCAATCCATCCACCGAATCCGGTTCAACTAAAAAGCCCGTTTTCCCATCTTCCACTATTTCCGCAAGGCCGCCACGACGGTAGGCAATTACTGGTACGCCACAAGCAAGCGCTTCAATTGCCACATTCCCAAACGCTTCTATCCAACGCGGCGTCATCAACAGCGCCCGACAAACACGTAAACGCCTTTGCAGTTCATCGGTTGGCAGAAATCCCTCATACTCAATTGGGGCATCCAAGTAATCCAAAACAATCTGCTGCCAGTAGCCTTCATTTTCCACAAATCCCATAATTTTTAGTCCAATTCCCGTTAACCCAGAGGCAGCTACGGCGTCCTCTAAGCCCTTTTCCGGGGCAATACGACCCACCCAGCCTACCCAGGTTTCCGGGTCGGCACAGAAGTCATATCGGGACAAATCAATACCATTTCCCAAGCAGTGGCAACGGTCGGCAAAAGTAAACGTTTGGGCTTGCGATCGAGTGTGGACGCCAATTGTACCGGGAAACTGAGTCGCCACTTGTTCGATAATTTGATCCATCGCCTCAGTTAAGGAACCCATACTCACCAAATGTGCGATCGGGCAATTAAAAAACGGCGTCAGGTAGAAAGGCAACCAGTCATAGGCAAAGTTAACAATTAAGTCATACTCAGCTTGCACTGACCTTGCATAGTCCCACAAATTCGCTAAAACAGAAGAGGCTGGGAGGATAATTGGGGCATCTCGCCCTAAAGTTTGGGCGCTCTTTTGTGAATTACCAGCAATTTCAACTAAGGGCATTCCCCAAGCAGTAGACCCTTTTGGGGCAACAATTTTGAGCGTATGACCACGCTGAATTAGTTGAGTTGCAATGTTCTGCAACGTCAATTCAACACCACCCCCCGATCCAGAACCCAAATAACCAATTGGGCTAGAAACAAGGAGGATTTTAAGGGGATCGCTGGCTTTTGTGGTCATTAGTCATTAGTCATTAGTTACCAACAATAACTCAGACGCTCCGAAGCCCTACAGCTCTTTGGTCATACTACTGCCAGCGTTGCCGAAAGTATTGCGGGACGAAGCCCAGGCTAGCGCAGAGCGCATTTTTACGGGAATTTCTTCTCGTTGATTAATCAGATAAATACTAACCAAAGTCAAGGAAACACCGAACCATTGCAGGGGAGTCAGGACTTCCGACAACAGCAAGTTACCAAATAGCAGGGCAAATACGGGTGTAAGAAAGGTTAGGGAACTGAGACTGGTGAGATTACCACTAGAGGCGAAGTAGAAGAATAAACCATAAGCGATCGCACTGCCAAAAATCGTTGAATAAGCTAACGCCATCCAACCGTATAAATCAATATTCACCCATTGCTGAGATTCCCCAACTCCTGAAAGGGCAAATAAGGGCAATCCTCCTAAAATCATATGCCATGCCGTCGCGACAACCGGGTCGGCATATCGCGTCACAAACCGAATCATTACAGTTCCCACTGCCATCGACAGCGACGCCAATAACATCAGCCATTCCCCATTTTGAAACAACTGCTGCCAGCTAAACTCTAATGTCGTGAAATTACCGTGAAGTAGACTAATAATCCACTCATGGGGTAAGCCAATTAGAGTGATTCCTAAAACGCCAACCCCAAGTCCGATACCGCCCCACAGTCCGATGATTTCGCCAAATAACACCCCTGATAATAGCGCTACTGCTAGGGGTTGAGAGTCAATCATGACTGAACCTAAACCGGCATCGGTTCGGACTAATCCTTCGGCTAAAAATCCTTGAAACAGCGCCCCATCAACTAAGCCAAACAAGCTAATCCATAGCCATGCTGCCCAACTTTTTGGCTGAGGGCGCCCCATCAAAACGGCTGCTATTAATAGTAAGATTCCGGCGGGCACTAAGCGTACTCCTGCCATAAATAAGGGTGTTGTGTTCGGGATAACGCCTTTCATCGCTACCATTGCGGTTCCCCACAAGAAAAACGGCGCAATGAGTAGTAACCAGGCAAAGGGAGATTGAGTAGCGGTTAGTTTTAGTTGCATGAGTCGGATTTAGGCTTAGGTTCGCGAGGAAAGGACTAATCGGGAAATGTAATTTTTTATGGCTCTTTTCAACAATTGTACAGAAACATATCTTTTTGTTAAGCTTATGAGTGAAACTTCTAACCGACTGTGACCTAGTTAACCCAACGGGCGGCAGGGGAGAAATCGAGAAACAAGTTGCTGTAATCATGAATCATGAGTCATTGGCAATTGGTCACAAACAATAACTCAGATGCTTGCTTTGCTTGGCTAGGGGTTAAATCCGTTAGATCATCCGTTGCCGAACTTGCCCACTCAGCACTCAGCAATCTAAAATCGTGCAAACTAGAGTAAGATGCAGCCTGCGAATTGATAGGCTGTCCTGTTTAGCTCAAAACGATTTAATAACTCATGGTCTGGCCTTTTAAGCCCCAGTTTCGTAAACAAATTGCTCGAATTGAAATTACAGGCGCGATCGCTGCTGCTACCCGCAAACGGGTGCTTGATGCCCTGAAATTGGTGGAGGAGAAGAAGTTTCCCGCTTTACTGTTGCGAATCGATAGTCCTGGCGGCACTGTAGGCGATTCTCAAGAAATTTATAGCGCCTTGATCCGTCTGCGGGAGAAAGTCAAAATTGTCGCGAGTTTTGGCAATATCTCGGCATCCGGCGGGGTTTATATTGGCGTCGGCGCCCAACATATTGTCGCGAACCCTGGCACGATTACGGGTAGTATTGGCGTGATTCTGCGCGGTAATAATTTGGAACGTCTGTTAGAGAAAGTCGGCGTTTCTTTTAAGGTGATCAAGTCGGGTCCTTATAAAGATATTCTGGCGTTTGACCGCGAATTGACAGAGCCGGAAAAGACGATTCTTCAGGACTTGATTGATACGAGTTATCATCAGTTCGTCCAAACTGTTGCCGATGGTCGCAAACTCGCCGTAGAAACGGTGAGAAGCTTTGCCGATGGTCGAATTTTTACAGGGGAACAAGCCTTAGAATTGGGTGTTGTTGACCGCTTGGGAACGGAAGAAGATGCCCGTCGTTGGGCGGCAGAATTGGTTGGTCTTGACCCAGAAAAAACCAAGTGTTTCACGATTGAGGAACCAAAACCGTTTTTGAACCGCCTGCTACCAGCTAGTCGGGTTGGGAAGGCATCAGGGTTAGCGGCTGGGCTAAACTGGGTAGAATTTGAACTAACAACAAGTGGTCAGCCTTTATGGCTATATCGACCTTAATTAAAGTGGTTAGAACATTAAGACTAGGGATTAGGCGGCATGAAGTTTCAATTTTGTGCTGGTTAACCTTAGTCCCTAGTCCCTGGTTCCTATAAGTGGAGGATGCAAGCGTGGAGTGGCGAGTTCGAGCGATTCGTGGTGCAACGACTGTCTCAGAGAATACGGTTGAGGCAATTCGAGAGGCGGTGAGGGAGTTATTGGACGAACTGGATGCACACAATCAGCTCGACCACGACCAGATTATTAGTGCTATTTTTACAGCTACTCGCGATTTGGATGCGATTTTTCCGGCAGCGATCGCAAGAGAGCGTCCTCACTGGGATAATGTGGCTCTGCTGGATGTTCAGCAAATGCATGTTGAGGGCAGTTTGGAGCGTTGCATTCGCTTTTTAATTCATGTTAATACGCCAGTGTCGCAGCTTGAAATTCATCACCCGTATTTGCGGGGTGCGAAAAATTTACGACCGGATTGGAGTTTAGCTCAAGTTAGTCAATCGGTGTCGTCTGCTATGAAGTCGCGACGTCGGTAGGGTAGAAGGGCGTTACCCCGATGTGGGGGTACCGACAGCATGGTTTCATACAAGCAGAGAAAAAACTTTATCG
The DNA here is from genome assembly GCA_902805485.1 of uncultured Coleofasciculus sp. Lineage (GTDB taxonomy): Bacteria > Cyanobacteriota > Cyanobacteriia > Cyanobacteriales > Coleofasciculaceae > CADCTM01. The sequence continues at coordinate 4,339 of CADCTM010000299.1, forward strand.
AGTTGATTGGACAAAGCACGTTTAGCTTGAGGAATGGTTCGGAAACGAAGATATGTAGCAATAGTAATAAAAAACTTGTGCAAGATCGCTCAATTTACAGGAGTATTGCCACCACAACGTGTGGAAATTATTCTCGTGAAGGTGACATCTCGCACCCAATATAATCGGTTTTAAATCCCCCTGTCCTTGAGTATGATCCAGCACTGTTGGGCTTCTAGAGACTAACTACAACAGATATTCAGCTTTCTGAGTGGTCGATTCATCCTCCGACAAACCTACTGTCATTTTTTTTGCTGTATGAAACCACCCTGCTTTTCCGGCGGGTCTAAAACTTTATCAACACACCGAAAAAAACTAAAATAATCCTCACTACAAATTAACCAATTTCCACATAATCACCAACTTTAAGTATTCCCAGTTGCTCTTGAATTAAATTTTGTCCAAACCAAATTTTGCCATCCCAACGACGATACTGAGCAAGGGTTTGTAACGGCTCTTTTCCTCGAATTCCTGAGTTTTGATCGACTGTCGTGATTACACAGCGATCGCAAGGTTTAGCCACACGAAAAGGAATTGCACCGATCCGAATTGAACGCCAATGATCTTCGGCAAAGGCTTCACAACCGGAGATTACTAAATTCGGGCGAAAGCGATTCATCGGCACAGGTTCATCTAAACGTTGATTCAAATCTTGTAAAGATGCCTCAGAAATCAACAAAAAAGGAAATGCATCCGCAAAACTCACCTGTTCATTATTATTTGCATATCTAGAGTTCACAGGGCGTAATGAATTGTCAGGCAGATAAACTAACTGGCAGGGCATTTCAAGAAATTCACTAAACCATTGTTCGACTGTTTCTCCTAAAGGGATGGCATCGCAGATATCTCCCCAAACCTCAACAGAAATTCTGTCATCACTATTCAAACTCAAAGGAATAGAAAGGGGTTCTTGAGCTGGCGCTTCAATAATTAATTGCTCTGTTGACTGCCGTACCCTAATTAACGCCATGCGTGGAAATTGCCGCTGCGTCATGAACTTGCCCGCTTCATCAACCACCATCCATTGACGATCATACTGGAAGCCACGCTTGCCAACTTGAGCCGTTTCTAAGGCAATTCCAGCCGCAGACTTGATCGGATAAATATAAATCCCCGTTAATTTGAATTTAGTCATATTTGTTTACAATTAATCAAGACAGCAAAAGAATTAGCTCTTAAAATAGCGTCAGTCGGCTTAATTTAAGTAATTATGACGAGTATCACTCCATCTCCCTACACAGAAGCACAAGTTTCCGCTTGGTTACGGGGTTTACTGACTATTGCTTGGGCAGACGGTCAATTTGACCAACAAGAACAAGAACTCTTAGCTCAAATCACAAGCGAGCAATTGGTGACAAACACCAATATACCAAGCCTGGAGCAACCGATTTCTCCTGAAGAATTGGCAACCACTTTCGGCAAAGACGCGACAATGGCAGAGAATTTTATGCGAACAGCAACGATGGTTGCCTTAGCGGATGGTATTTACTCTACCACTGAAGCCGACGTTCTCCACCAGTTTTGTGAGGCGCTGGGGGTAAAGGCAGAAGCCTTGGAAGCCTTACGCCTGACGCTATACGACCGCGAAAAGAGCCAGAGTAGTCACCCTACACATGAGTTGATACAGACGCCTGGGATGTCTCCTCACCCGCATTCTGATGTTCTCCAACCAGTCCGAACCTGGTTAGATGGCATGGAAATGCACGATCCACGGGTCGCACGATTCGTCTGTAAAATGATTCCGTCCCAATGTCCATTTGAGCGCGATGTGAAACTATTCGGTCACAAAATCGTCCATATTCCCCCACTGTGTAAAATTAATCCTCTTTATGAACAGTTAGTCGGATTGCGCTTCCGGGCTTTATCCTATCTAGCAGATGTGAAAGGAGAAGATATCTCAGAGTATTGTTGAGGAGTCAGGGGTCAACGAGGCAGCGGATTTAACGGATAAGTTATTGGCTGTGACTAATGACCAATGACTAATGACTAATGACTAATGACTAACTATGCAATTTATTGACCAATCAGAAATTGAAGTAGAAGCGGGTTTTGGCGGTGATGGCCTCGTGGCGTGGAGGCGGGAGAAGTATGTACCTGCTGGGGGACCTGCTGGGGGTAATGGGGGGCGCGGTGGCAGTGTGTTTTTAGTCGCTGTCGAGAACCTGCAAACGTTGCTGGACTTCCAATATGCCCGTCGGTTTGAAGCCGAAAATGGTGGGCGAGGGGGATCGAATAATCGGACGGGTGCGGATGGAGGCGATCGCATTATTAAAGTTCCCGTCGGCACAACGGTCTATGATGCAACAACGGGCGAAATGCTGGTCGATTTGGTTGAACCGGAACAAACGTTTTGTGTGGCAAGAGGTGGTAAAGGCGGTTTAGGTAATAAGCACTTCCTCAGCAATAGTAACCGTGCCCCAGAGTATGCTTTACCTGGACAACCCGGAGGGAAACGCACTCTGCGCTTAGAGTTGAAGTTGTTAGCGGAAGTAGGAATTATTGGTTTACCAAATGCGGGGAAATCTACCTTAATTTCTTCCGTATCCGCTGCCCGTCCAAAGGTTGCTGACTATCCCTTTACAACGTTAATCCCAAATTTAGGTGTTGTGCGTAAACCCAACGGGGATGGCACGGTGTTTGCTGATATTCCTGGGTTAATTGAGGGGGCACATGAAGGGACAGGTTTAGGGCATGATTTTCTGCGTCATATTGAACGCACTCGCTTGTTGTTGCACCTAATTGATGCCACTGCTGAAGATCCGATCGCCAATTATCAAATTATTCAACAGGAGTTACAGGCTTATGGACGTGGCTTACCCGAACGTCCTCAAATTATCGCACTTAATAAAAGCGATGCGGTTGATGACGAGATTTTAGACACCCTTGCGAGTGAACTGAGTCTGTTGACTCAGGTGCCGATTTTCCAAATTTCTGCCGTTGCCCAAACAGGTTTAGACTCGCTACTCCAAAAAATCTGGCAATCTTTGGATCAATTAACGCAAGAAGAAGCAGACAGAGAATTACTGTCACCCCGCATAGAGTACTAATTGATCGAAGTGTCAGAAGCAATCGCTCTGCTTAGGGTTCGAGGACTGTTAGACGGAAGTGGGTTGGTACTGGGAGTCGTGCTAGTTCCGTTGAAGTAGTCGTAGGTTTTACGAGAAATTTGGCGAATCAGTTCTTGGGCGCTGGCATCATTGAAAGGACGTTTAACCATAACAGCGATCGCATAACGTTTACTTGTGGGCAAATCGACTAAACCCGCATCCGCCAGCAATGAACCAATATTGCCTGTTTTGTGAGCAATAATTGCCCCAGTTCCCAATCCTTGGGGTAAGAGGTTGTTGATTTCATTACGCTGCATGATATTCAATAAGCGATCGCGCGATTGTAACGAAACTAAGTTGCCTCGATGCACCACTGACATCAAATTAGCCAACTCCTTTGGAGAAGTCGTATTCGTGCCTTCGACATCCGGCAGTCGGTTGCGAAGTGCTGTTGTTGTCAAACCCCAACTGCGGAAGCGTTGATTGAGTGCCTCCATCCCCCCCAGGCGCTCGATCAGCATATTTGTTGCCGTATTATCGCTAATTACCATCATCTTCGTTGCCAGTTCCAGGGTGGTGAAGGGAGTCCCAACTTTTTTGTATTGCAAATCACCGGAACCATCAGCAATCATCTCAGTTTTGAGCGTTAGCTGTTCATCCAACCGAATTTTACCCGCATCAACATCCTGAAAGAATGCCACCAAAATCGGTAGTTTAATCGTGCTGGCAGAAGCAAACAGGATGCCACCATCCAAATCAAGATAACTCCCAGTATCGAGATCGACGATAAAAACACCCGGTTTTAAGGTGGGGTTTTGCAGGGCTAAAGCTTTGATTTGGGCTTTTAATGGTCCAATTTCCTGAGTTAGTTGTAGCGTGGCAGAAGGACTGGGAGGCGTTGGGATTTCTTGTTGCGTTTCCGCTGGATCTTGACGCTGCACTGACGCTGGCATTGTGGGGTTGAGTGCCGACAAAAGCGTCCCAGCGATTGTACCAATGCCAATCCCCAAAATCAGCAGGCGGATAATGTAAACAAGCGGTCCAAACGGAGGTTTTTGCGGACGACGCGGCGGCTGAATTTTCTGAGGAGAGTTTTGGGAGGCGGGATTTGCCTTGCTGCGTCTGTTGCGGTTCGTCCTCGATCCCGTTTCTTTTACGGGTGAGTTAATGTTTTCCCGGCGGCGGCTAAAATCAGTTGGGGGTTGAAAAGGACTCGATGCCTTAACCTCATAACCAGGGAGGCTTTTGCTGCCACGACGGGCACTAATTGCTTGGTCTGCCTTAACTACGGGCGAGTTGGAGTTGGCATTGACATCCTTTCTTAAGGCTGGATCAGAAGTTTGGCGAGTCGTTGGCTTAACTTCCCACGGATTAAACCGTCTCGGTTTTTGAGCGGCACTTATGTAGTTTTTGGGTGCAAAGCTTGGGCCAGGTGGTGGCACTCTCGAACCCGGTCGTGGCACAGGGGCTGCAATCGGCTGTAATCGTCGCACACGAGGAGGCGTACGCAACAAGGGTTGAGGGCTTGCCTGCGCGGATTTTGGCAGCTTTAGAGGCACGGTTTTGGGGCGTGAAGCTTCATTCGTCCCAGAGAGAGGGGGCTTCACCTCTTGATTTGGGGACGGTTTTTGGTGTTGGCGATGCTTGCGGGATCGCAGACGCGCTGGGCTAGGTGGTTCGGCACTCGGCTGACGCAAACGCTGCGCTAATTCTTTGAGAGTCGCCCCGCTACGCCTTACGAGTTCCGACGCTGGCGCTTCACTATCTGTGCTGTTTTCTTGTCCTTTCGCCAAGCGATTTGTCGCGTGAGGCTGTACAGTGCCGCGTTTTTCTCCTTCAGATTTACCCATAGACGCTGCCATTGGTGATTCCTCCAACACCACTTACCCTAGTTGTCGATTGCCGCTCCACATTTAACTCCTTATCTCAGCATTTTTTGAGGACGGGCGTACGGCTTACGACCCAAAAATAACTTATCTGATGTCAGCCTATTTTAGAACGGGTTTGGCTCTGAATGATCCGAAGGCATCCCGTGAGGGTTATCGTTCATAGACCTTGGCTGAAATTGTAGCGCCCATTCAATCTGACGGAGAATTCCTCTGAGCATAGTAACTTCTTCTTTTGTTGGTGTCGCTCGATTCAACAAGTAGCGAAACTTTTGTAAGCGTGACGGGGCAGTATGTGGATAAAGGTAGCCGATTTTCAATAACACTGCTTCTAAATGTTCGTAGTAGCCTTCCAAAACATCCAAGGCTGCTACTTCCATGGTGTCTGAAGTTGAGGGTATTTGGCGAAAATTTTGTTGTTCTTGAGTGGTTTGATAAAGCTCGTAACAGCAAACGGCAACTGCCTGAGCGAGGTTTAACGCCGGATATTCTGAACTAGAAGGTATGCAGACAAATCGCTGGGCATAGTTTAGTTCAATATTACTCAAACCCCGGTCTTCTGGACCAAAAATTAATGCCGAAGGAATGGTATCTTCAAGTAACCAAGGAAGTGCTACTCTTGGTGATTCTAGCGGTGGGGGGAAGGCTCGGACACGGGCTGTTGTTGCGATCGCTCTTTGACATCCTGTTAAGGCTTCTGCTAATGTCTCGACTCGTTGCGCCGCCTCCAAAATATCCCAGCCATGAACCGCCATTTGCCTTGCTTCTTCCCCCAAGAAGTCACACTGCGGATTTACCAGCACTAACGCCCGCAACCCCATATTTTTCATCACACGGGCAACTGAACCGACATTTAAAGGTCCAGCGGGTTCTACTAAAATAATCCTGACGCTGCCTAATCCCATTTCAAGCCTTACCGAAGAGAGGAAATAATTTTTTCGAGCTATTTATATAGTTTCTTTACAATTAGATCAGTAATATCTCGTCAACTTAGCATGGCACGCCAGCGAGCTAAATCGGATCTGCCCACAAAAATTTGCCCTGTTTGTGGACTTCCTTTCACTTGGCGCAAAAAATGGTCCGATTGCTGGGATGAGGTGAAGTATTGCTCAGAACGCTGTCGTAGACGCAAATCGGAAGCTGATTAGTCGGTTTTGGCGGGTTTTGGTCTGAAACCTTAACACTTCATTGCTTAATCCAATCTTAATCTATCGCTTATTCAGCCTTTAGTAGGAGGACAATCCCTTAACTTTATTGGTACTCTCATCGGGTTATTTGTATATAATGTATTATTTTTCATACGCAACGATAAAGGACAAAAAAGTTTCACTAGCGTTTGGGCGCTGCCGTGAAAATCGATTCCTCTCGTTTTAACCATAGCTCGCAGACATCAGGGTGGTCTAGTTTGAGCTTCAGGTTAGATCAGTCTCCAATGTTACTGTGCCTTGGAGACTACGTTTAGTGTGTGTCGTTAAATCATTGAGCCGTTAACGAAATCTCGGCAATATTGATGATTGGCAACAAATCTGTATTCTCATTTCGGTAAAAGGTGAACTGAAAATTGAAATCCAAGCTTGACAAGATGTTAGACAATCGGGTGCAACCCAAACTAATTATCCACGGCGGGGCGGGTAGTTCTCTCAAAGGCAAAGAAGCGGTTGCGGCTGTGCGGCGATCGCTTTATAACGTAATTGAAGAAGTCTATGATTTGTTATTAACCGGTGCAGATGCCCGTGATGCCGTAGTATTAGGTTGCCAGTTACTAGAAGATGATCCCCGGTTTAATGCGGGAACAGGTTCAGTCTTGCAATCTGATGGGCAAATTCGCATGAGTGCGGCGTTGATGGAGGGAAATTCCCAGCGATTTAGTGGTGTGATTAATGTTGGCAGAGTCCAAAATCCCATCAATCTCGCTAAGTTTCTCCAAGATTCCGCCGATCGCGTTTTATCGGAGCAAGGGGCCGCGGAACTATTACGAGAACTCAATGCCCCAGTTTATAATCCCCTGACTGATATTCGTTTGCAAGAGTGGATGCTGGAAAGGCAGGATAATTTTGATAAAACGATGGCGGGAGTCGTTGCAGAACGAGAATTGGTTAAGGCGTCAGAACCCGGACGCGGTACGATTGGGGTTGTGGCATTGGATAGTCAGGGATGCTTGGCTGCTGGCACATCTACGGGTGGTAAAGGTTTTGAACGAATTGGTCGTGTTAGTGACTGCGCGATGCCAGCAGGGAATTATGCCACGACGAAAGCGGCAGTTAGCTGTACAGGTATTGGCGAAGACATTATTGATGAATGTCTGGCGGCGCGGGTGGTTGTGCGTGTTACCGATGGATTGTCTTTAGCTGAGGCGATGCAGCGCTCTTTTACCGAAGCGAGTCATAATGGACGAGATTTTGGCGCAATTTCGATTGATGCCACTGGTGCTATTGCTTGGGGAAAAACCAGTCAAGTTCTCTTATCTGCCTATCATGATGGCGATCGGATCGGAGACACGTTGGAATGGCAGGGGGATGAACTTACAAATTTTGTAGTTTAATGGGAATTCGGTTTTAAGAGAATTAATCGGCTTAAGTCCGGATTGAAGTCCACGAAAGGAAAGATAGAGCATAGATTGCATCCCAGTTTTTGTGATAGAAAAAGAAGATGCAATCTATTCAGCCTGCGGCTTCTCACTCCATCTCAGCCGTGTAACCGAATATGTTCTGGATAATGGTAGAAAAGGCGGAAATTTGCTTTTGACAAGACCTCAAAATCTCCAGATTTCTCGATCTCAATCCAGAGCGCTTGAGTCACTGGGAGATATGCTTATTTCTTGTTCGTTATTATATTTTAATTTGCTAAGACAAGTTCGGGCAAAATAAGTCAACCAACTGACAATCCCTAAGAATTTAGCTCCTTCTTCTAGCAAAACGCTTCGGTTCGATTCCTTCAAATTTATTCGTTCAGGATTCACATCAAAGACTAGGGATATCACAAAGAACCCTAATGCCAAAAGTAAAATTAAATAATCGGTTTTTTTAAATAAATTTATAAACGTCACGATGTAGTAAAGTATCAGCATTCCATAAATAGAAAAAACCGTTAATTCAGCGCCATCGTGGCTAAGGAATTGGAGATATACATGGCTTTGCTCATGAAGTTGTAACAGATCATCAAACATCAAAAGTGCTGTTATAATCCCTGAAAAAAAGAAAAACGATTGCCAAATACTTTGTTTTCTAAGGTCTCTTTTTATTACTTCTGCACTAATCCAGCAAGTCGCTAAACTAGCCGCCCATACCACTAAACCCAAGTTAGAAACGATACCGACATATGGAGCTTGCTTCG
>CADCTM010000300.1 GCA_902805485.1 uncultured Coleofasciculus sp.
TCCAGGTAATCACCGTTGTGTGATGCACGCCCTTAACCCGTTCAATGCTCCGTAACCCCATGCCATTAACGTACATTTTTAAGCAGTCTCGCTTGACTTCATCCGAGTACCCTTTGGAAGGTTCATAGCAATCGATGAACTGGCGGCGGCAATCAACACAAATGTGATTTTGTTTGCTTTTTCTTTTCCCATTTTTGCGGATGTGAGTCGATTTGCAGTCAGGGCAGTGCAATTAACCTTAATTCATCTTCCCATTATGCAATGCCGCATGTTGCTTACGCAGCCGCCTAAGCTGTTCACTATATTCATGCTCTGGTTAGTACAAGCTCTGCTTTAATCACCCAAACCGTCTGTGGAATTAATGAACTTTGGCAACCGTCGCCACTACGTCTACAGGTGGCACACCAGCCATATCCAGAATCTGTGGGATCAAGTCTTCACGTTTAACCGCCATCATATGCACACCCTGGCACAGTTGACGGGCAAGTTGAACTTGCTCAGCAGCGATCGCTATGCCTTCTTGCAGCGGGTCGGTTGCTCTTGCCAAGCGATCAATGATTGCCTCAGGAATATTCACACCCGGTACACAACGATTGATAAATTGGGCGTTCTTGGCAGACTTGAGTAGGAAGATCCCGGCCAGGATGGGCTTGTTGTAGTCAGCGGCAATCTGGCTCATAAACTTCTCTAGGCGGTCAAAATCGACAATTAATTGGCTTTGAAAGAACTGCGCTCCGGCAGCAACCTTCCGCTCAAAGCGGCGCTGCAGTCCAGACCAGCTTGCAAGCTGCGGGTCAACAGCAGCACCAGGAAAAAGCTGCGTTACACCATCGCTCAAGGATTGGTCGTTGCAGTCCAAGCCGTGATTCAGCTTGTCAATCACTTGTAGTAACCGCACCGATTCCAAGTCAAAAACCCCCCGCGCTTTGGGATGGTCCCCTGCTTTAATCGGGTCACCGGTCAAGGCCAAGATGTTATGAATCCCGAGGGCACTCGCCCCCATCAGGTCTGCCTGGAGTGCTACCCGGTTGCGATCACGACAGGCCATCTGGCAGACAGGTTCAATTCCCTGTTGCAGCAAAATCGCAGCAGCAGCCAGGGAACTCATTCGCAGCACCGCCCGGCTGCCATCGGTAATATTCACCGCGTGAACTCGTCCCTTGAGGGTTAAAGCTTGCTCAACCATATGAATGGGGTTTCCACCCTTTGCAGGCATCACTTCTGCGGTTACCAAAAATTCACCGGCATCCACTGCTTGTTGCAACCGGGAGGAAGCTTTCATGGACTGACAAGAAGATTTAGAGCTACCGTTCAACGTAGCGGTAGTAGGAAAAGTCCCTGGAAAAGAAGCTACTAAGTGACTATTGCGATCGTCCATTGAACGTCCTATTAGAGACTCCACCTGCTGTTTATAGCTGCTAAGGGCTCAGAGCCTAACCTCTACTCTGAGGCAATCCTCTGTGCTTGCAAGCTATACACCCTATTATTATCCCCTGAATACTAATCCCAGACTACAGCGGTGATGAACTACTTTTAGCTACAGAGCTAGGAGTTTCTGACGCTTCGGTTTAGCTAGTTGTTGACCACTTGCATCGTCAATAGAGCTAGTGAAGTCTGCCGGAGAGAGTCTCTCCCCGGCGAGCTTCACGCTAATCCACATCTATCGAGGTTAGCTCCTAACCCTTTTGCATAGTTGAGCATGACTTGAGCTGCTGCTACATCTCTATCAGCAACATATCCACACTTCACACAATTGTGTACCCGGTCAGGTAAGGTCTTCTTTTCTTGATGTCCACACTCTGGGCAAGTTTGGGATGGTTTTACTTGCTGAGTTGCAACCTCAACAAACACTCCATCAGCTTCCACCAGTTTGTATCTGATGGCATTGGTTAAAGCACCAATACCAACATTCAGGATAGTGGATATACAGAAAACAGAGATGTGACGGCGGTTCAAGTGATGCTCAATTGGGGATTAGGAACTGACCTCCTCAAACGTGGATTAACTAGCTCTAGCAAAGTCCCCAACCATACTGGAGGGTTTCGGCAACTAGCTGAGATGAAGCGGCAGAAACTCCGCTCTGAATCTTTGATTCAGGCGGGGTAGTTCATAAAGTAGCTTTGCTGCTGGCCTTGCTAGTTCTTGCATTAAAGGGACAGGCTAGGTTACCCCCAGACCGGACTATGAAATCATCAAAATCCGTGTCTTCTCTGCCAGGTTTTACTAGTAGAGTTCCAGTGTCATCCCAGCGTAAAAGAGTGCCGCCGTCAGAAAGACTGGATAAACCACCCTCAAACTGAGCTCTTTTCCTCCTGACAGAGTTTTGAGCATCTACAGAATAAAAGATACCTGCAGGTCTGCCATTGTAGGTTGACTCTAGATAAAAAGCGTATTTTTTGTTTGCCTTAAACTCGAACTCAGCTAACGGCTTTGGTACAGCATTCCCTGGTGTACCCTCAAAATCGCCCCCTGCTCCATTATTTTTCTTGTAATCAGATGGCTTATTAATATCTTGGGGCGTATCAGAGGGTTTTACCTCAGCAATAAGAGGAGTCTTTACCCCCGTATCTAAGTCAATCACGCCAAAGGTGGACTGGTAAGCTCCGTGAGAGCTTACATACTCGAACTCAACAATGGTATCTTCATCAAACTGGATACCTTCACTTCCAAAGTTTTCCTGAGCCTGGGCCGCGAGGGTACCTAAAAGGTAGATTGAGGTACTGACAAGCCCTCCCAAGATTGCTCGTACTAGAGTCTTTACCCCTGAGCTGTTGCCCTGACTTACTATTTGCCTCTTGATATCCATACTATCCTCAACTAGGGTGGCTTTACTTAATACACGAGTGAAAATTTACCAACTTCGTGATTCTGGATCAGGCTGTTCCCTTTCGTTCAAAAAGGTATTAGCCTCCCTAAGCAAGTTATTCAGGTTGGCACATTCTGCACTCGTACAAACTTCGTTGGGGTTGCCAGAACCGCGAGCAAACCTTCGGGGACCTGCGCCAGCTAAAGATTCAATACATTCCTCGTGGGCTTCCTCTATCCGCTGAAGCAGACTTGCAGCAGTTTCATTACGAGTCGTTGTCGATGGATTATCAATGTTGGGTGTTGTTCCTGAAGGTGGGGTTGTTCCTGAAGGCGGAGTCGTCCCCGAAGGTGGAAAGGCTGGGGGAACTGCATTCCCACCAGGTCCACCAGGTCCATCAGGTCCATCAGGTCCACCAGGTCCATCAGGTCCATCAGGTCCATCAGGTCCATCAGGTCCACCAGTTCCACCAG
>CADCTM010000301.1:0-1570 GCA_902805485.1 uncultured Coleofasciculus sp.
TTTAACTTCAATTTCTTAACAGTCGTAAACCACTCAATGTTACCAAAACAGTAGAACCTTCATGCCCAATTACACCCAGCGGCATAGTAATATTGCCCACAAAATTGGCAACCAATAATAAGACAATAAAACTTAGGGCGAAGATGATATTTTGTTTGACAATACGTTGAGATCGCCGCCCTAAAATGATTGCTTGTTCGAGTTTTTCCAAACGATCTGCCATCAACACAATATCCGCCGTTTCTAAAGCAACATCACTTCCTGCCACTCCCATTGCAATGCCTACAGAAGCTTGAGCTAGAGCGGGAGCATCGTTAATGCCATCTCCTACCATTGCTACGGTTTGATATTGTCGTTGTAAGCGTCGAATCACACTAACTTTATCTTCCGGTAAAAGTTCAGCATAAACTTTGTCAATAGCCAGTTGTTGAGCAACACTTTTGGCTGTACGTTCATTATCACCTGTGAGCATAACAATTTGTTCAACACCTAAATCTTTTAAGCGTTTAATTGTTGCGGCGGCATTCAGGCGGGGTGTATCAGCGATCGCAATTATTCCCAAAATTTCCCTAGCATAACTTACCCAAACAACGGTTTTACCTTCTGCTTCCAACTGCTGTGCATCAGGAATGAGATTTTGAGAATAAGTGATTGACTTTCCTGCAAAACTATCTTCTAAATCCGCACCTACAGCAATTTTTGAGTTTTCAACAAAAGCCGCTTTGCCAACTAAGATTAACTGATTTTTAACTTCGCCGCTAATCCCGTAACCAATTTCTGCTTTAACGTTAGTTACTGTTGGTAATTGTATCTGCTTTTGCTGGGCAAATTGAGCGATTGCTTGTCCGATCGGATGTTCTGAATACGCTTCTATTGCTGCCGCCATTTGCAAGACGCGGCTTTCTGACTGCCCTGTAGCAGGGATGATTTGAACAACTTGAAGTTTGCCCGTCGTCAGCGTACCTGTTTTATCAAAAGCGATCGCTTTTACCTTACCCATCATCTCCAACTGAGCGCCACTTTTAAATAAAATTCCTGCCCTTGCACCATTTGCAATTCCCGATAGCAACGTTGGCATAATTGCCGCCATCAACGCGCAAGGGGAGGCAACTACCAGGAAAATTAACGCTCGATAAATCGTTGTTTCCCAATCCCAATTTAATAACAATGGTGGTAAAGTTCCCAGTAATAGTCCGCAAACTACAATTACCAAAGCATAGGTGCGCTCAAAGCGTTCGATAAATAACTGAGAAGGAGGTGCTTGAGTTTGGGCTTGTTTCACGAGCTGAATTACTCGTTGAATCAAACTACTTTCTGGCGGTTGATGTACCCGGAGTTTTAACGCACCATTACCATTAATCGTACCTGCAAAAACTGCATCGTCGATGGTTTTCTCAACAGGCAAAGACTCACCCGTAATTGATGCCTCATTCAGAGTACTATTGCCTTCCGTAATAATCGCATCAGTAGGAATTAGTTCTCCTGGTTTAACTAATACTTCATCGCCAACTTGTAGCTTGTCAATCGAAATTTCTTGCTCTTGTAAGTGGACTATTACCCGTGCTACATC
>CADCTM010000301.1:1580-3271 GCA_902805485.1 uncultured Coleofasciculus sp.
GTTAGCCCCATTAAACTCCGTATATCACGCTCGGTGCGTTGCATGGCGTAGCCTTCTAGGGCGCCGCTAATCGCAAAAATCAGGATTAGTATTGCCCCATCAACAATTAGGTAGTATTCCTGACGCCATAATCCCAGCCCAGCCGCCCCCAGTGCCGCTACAATCATCAACAAATCAACATCAAGTTGTTTTTCTTCAAAAAGTGTTGTTAACCCCTCACGGGCGCTTTCATAGCCACCGATGACGTAGGCGGCGGGAAGGATTAGTAATGCCAGTCCAAGCCAGTTGAGGTGGAGGGAAAGCCAACCTAGGAGTACAAGAATTCCGCAAACGGCAGCGGCGACAACATCGGGATGTTCTTTGAGCTGATTGAGGGGAGGGAGGGAAAGAGATGGTTGAGCCATTGGGGTAGTACGTGCAATCTGACGACGTTCTCACCCTAAACCTTGACATCAGTGTTAATGTCAAGCTGTTAATTGGTAATGTTGGCTGAATTATCGGTAAATTTAAGCTTCGCACTCATCCATCAAGGATTTAAATCCTTGGCGGTAATGGGGTTAGTGTCAGATAACTTATTTAATACCTTTGTTGATAAATTCAAAATCTAAATCGCTGACTGTTAAAAGCGTCAGTCCAAGATATTTTTGAAGTAATAAATTCTGCTTTTATACGCACAATATTGCCCATGCTCAATCAGTATTTAACAATTAAAGAACTCACCGATACCGTTGGGAGTGGGATTACTCCAAGAATGGTGCGGCATTATCATGCTTCTGGGTTGTTGCCGCCGGCAGTGCGATCGCATAGTAATTACCGTCTTTATACCGATCATGATGTCCAACGGTTACGGCGAATTGTTGCGCTGAAACAGCAAGGCTTTCAGTTGTCACACATTAGTCAGTTGCTGGAGGATGCTGAATCACCGCAATCTGACACACTCAGACCATTACTACAGCAGCAATACCAGTCGATTATGCAACAATTGGGACGCTTGCGGCGTACTGCCGGGGCGTTGGAAGGCTTATTAGGACGCGATCGCCATTGCCAAGAAATTCAGGCAGAAGCACTCGCACAATTGCATCACTTGGAAGCGGAAACCGCCGACGGACTCAACCTCCTCGAAACAGTTTGGGATAGCTGGGATGCCGCTACTGATGACCACCCAGAAGCCTTCAGCGAGTCGCTACAACAACTCTTGCCAGATTTATCGAATCGTTCAGAAATTGAAGTGGACTTGCTCTCGAAGCTGGTGTTAGCCTGTGGAGATGTGAGTTTGGTCCCGTTTGTCCGAATCAGTCAGGGTGCAATTGCCGCCGCTCGTAACCGTTTAAAAGCCGGATGCCAAGTCGTTTGTGATGTTCCTGCTGTCGTCGGTGCGATCGATCAAACCCGCTTGGCGCATCTGAAGTGTACCGTCACAACCCTAATTTCTAATCCCCACATTACCAGTGCGGCTGAGGCAGAAGCCAGTTTCTGGCAGGATCACCGACGACACGAGCAATGGCAACAATTAGATCCTGCCAGTATTTTGGTTATTGGGTATGCACCTTCGGTTCTCCTAGGAGCCATTGAAGCGATTGAGAAGGCTCAATTGCAACCCGCTTTAGTGATTGGGATGCCAATTGGTTTTAGTCATGCGCCTGCTGCAAAGCGCCGCTTAATGAGCTCTAGTGTTCCTTTTATTACAGTTG
>CADCTM010000302.1 GCA_902805485.1 uncultured Coleofasciculus sp.
AACCGTTTTGACTTCAATTACTTCGGGAAACTTGGCGATGATTGGCTTTACTAGTTTTACCTGCGCCCCAGGATCAAGATATACAGAGACTTCTACCTGACTGCCAAACTGACTGAGTAGCCCCTCCAACTTCCAGGATGCCTGTAAACTCATGCCAAACAAAAACAACAAAACAGTAACAGTGCTAATTGCCGCCCAGTTCATCCAACCCCCACGCCGTAAGCCTAAGAGGGTTTCACGCAGTAGATAGTCGAGCTTGGTGAGAAATTGAAACATTCTTTAGTGTTTACAAGGTAGCGCGTCAATCGTTGCTCCATCATCATGACATCAATGTTGCCAACAACTGGGTAATTACACCCAATTTTGAAGCAAGAGAACTGTTAGTATTAAGGGATATTAGGATATAGAAGTTTAACTACTTTCACGATTAGTTGCTATGACTGCTCAAGTTGTTGTTGAAAAGAAAAAATTAGAGAAGCCACCTTTAGAGATTCACTATCTAGGCGATCGCGTTTTGCGGAGTCCTGCCAAGCGCGTTGCTAAGGTAGACCAAAGCATCCGGCAGTTGGTTCAGGAAATGCTCCAAACTATGTATAGTGCCGATGGTATTGGTCTGGCTGCACCACAAGTCGGGGTAAATAAGCAAATCATCGTGATTGATTGTGAACCCGATAATCCTGAAATGAAGCCTCTGGTTTTGATTAACCCAGTAATTAAGCGCTTTGGTCGCGCCTTGTGCGATGCTCAAGAAGGCTGTCTGAGCATTCCTGGCGTCTACATGGATGTTTCCCGCCCTGAAGAAGTTGAAGTGGCGTACAAAGACGAAAACGGTCGTCCACAAACCTTGAAAGCTGATGGTTTACTATCCCGTGCCATCCAGCATGAAATGGATCACCTTAATGGTGTAATGTTCGTTGACCGAGTGGAAAATGGTCTGGCTTTGACAGAAGAACTGAAAAAGCACGGCTTCTCATCACAAGCCGTAAAACCTATTAAATAAGACATCGGCACAAAATTATGATGACGCCAAAGAGCGGTGTATTTCTACTGGGTTCCTGCGTTGCGGCAATTGCGGCTGTCGGTTCAATTTTTGAACTGTCTTCTGGGAACCCAGAATTGGGTTCATTAGTCACAGGGATTATTCTAGCGGCTAGTGTTCCCTTGACAGGAGTATTTTTCTTCGCCGCCGTTCGTGATGCCAGGGCAAATCAGTAACGTTGCTTGTTGTTTGTTGTTTGTTGAATTCATCACTAAATAACCACCAACCAACAACCAATAACCCATAATCTAATAACCAATGACAGGTCAAATTTACCAGGGATTTCTGCGACAACTGTCTACTGAGCATACGATTGAGTTGTTGCCCCTTTATGTCCTGTCTGAATATCAAGAAGTCACGATTGGGCGAGATCCTAGCTGTCAAATTGCCTTAGATCCCAATTATTTTGTAATTGTATCCAGGCGTCATGCAGCAATTCGCCCGCTCCAACCTTTGGGAAATGGTTTGCCTTATTGGGAAATTTGCGATTTAAATAGTGCCAACGGGACTTATATTAATGGGCAGTACTTGCAGGGTTGTCAGCAATTACAAACAGGCGATCGCATTGAGTTAGGTAAAAATGGACCTCTGTTTATCTTTGAGTGCCAATTTAACTCCAGCATCACTCCCCTGTATTCGGCACCACCGCCTCCACAAACCAACGTCGTCCCTGTAAAACCAACTGCACCGGCAGGCAACCCAAAACCAGATGCTGTCACCTTTACCCAATTATTTCCCCTGGCGTCAACAGGGCGAGATTTAACTCAAAAAGCCTTTTTGATTCCGGGGATGTTGACGGTGGTTTTTGTCGTACTAATGTTTGCCGCCGTTGGACAACCGATAGTTTTTAATATGCTGCTTGCTGCCTATTTAGCCGGGGGAGCATTTTATTTTGTTTACCGACTTTGTGGCAAATCTAAACCTTGGTGGGTATTGCTGGCTTGTACAATTGCTACTAGCGCAATTTTAGTTAGTCCCGCCCTCCCTCTATTTATTACCGTTTTTCGCAACATTTTACCGGGAAACTTACCTAATGAAGGACAAGAAATCAACTTTATTTCTTTACTAATCCAGATGTTTTTTGGCGCCGGATTGATGGAAGAGTTACTAAAAGCTTTGCCAGTGTTAGTACTCTGCTTTTTAGGAACATTATTGAGTCCCCCGTGGCGAGAACGGATTGGAGTTTGGGAACCATTGGATGGGATATTATTAGGAACAGCCTCGGCAGTTGGTTTTACACTGCTGGAAACTTTAGGGCAGTACGTTCCCGATATCATTAACAACACCACACTGCAAGCCGGTGAAGGGCAACTGTTGGGATTACAATTGTTGATTCCCCGCCTTCTCGGTTCCGTGATGGGGCATATGGCATACAGTGGTTACTTTGGGTATTTCATTGGATTAAGCGTCCTCAAACCTCGGCGGCGTTGGCAGATATTAGGTATTGGTTATCTCAGCTCGGCGCTTCTTCATGCCCTTTGGAATTCTACAGGATATGTGACGCCGATCCTGTTAGCACTCGTTGGGGTATTATCTTATGCCTTACTAGCCTCCGCCATTCTTAAGGCGAGAGTACTTTCACCAACGCGATCGCAAAATTTCGCCACTCGTCTGCTTGGGGATTAAGTAAGTGACTTCTTTGTCTTAGCTGAGATCCCCCTAAATCTCCGTTAAAAAGGGAGACTAAGAGATTTTCTTTCCCTCCTTTTCCCACCCCTAGCAAAGAGGGAGGAGGTTAGGGGGAATCTCCAAATTCTTACAATTCACCCGGTAAATTAGCAATCAAATCATCACGAGTTTTGCTATTTCTCAAAGCCGCAACAACCTTTTCATTCGGCTTACTATAAACAGTTTGAAAATCGATTTCCTGATATTCTTCTCTAACTGGAAATGCCAAAACTTCTCGTTCAAGATTAAACTCAGCCTTCACTCCTTCTTTATTCCCACGCGCATCAACACGAATCCATTTATCCAAGCTCTCTAGATAAATCGCATTCAATCCGTGTAAAGTCATCAACGATTTGTCAGCATCATCTAAGACCAGCTTTTGATAGCAAAAACCTGTAGGAATCTGTAGACAACGTAAGAGAGCCGCGAGTAAATGGGATTTTGCGTAACAGATACCTTCTTGATATTTCAAGACACTTGAGGCTTCGCAGGTAACTACCTTACCATTGATATCAAATGAATGAGGAATTGTATCTCGAACATATTCATATACAG
>CADCTM010000303.1 GCA_902805485.1 uncultured Coleofasciculus sp.
CAGCTACAGTAATCGCTTGTTGGTAGTTACTGAAGAACTGACCGAGATTTGTTGGTAGATCTGATAAAAATTTTGCTCCCTGGTTCCAGATGTCCTGAGTTTGAGCCAAAACTTTAGCTTCTGAGGATGATGCAGTTGGGGTAGGATGCGATTCCTTAATATCCAGCGCCCTCTCCCCAGTCCCGGAAGCAAGCGATCCTGGATACAATTGCAGTGCCAGAACTTCCTCCGATTTTAGCAGTGGTAGATGAGCGTTTTCGTCAACGGAACTCACCAATACCCCATCAGCGCTGACACTTCGCCCGTATAGGGTTTGCCAGATTTCTTCTGTGATATGGGGCATAAACGGATGAAGTAGTTTCAGAATTCCTTCCAGCACATAGGAAATCGTTTGTTGAGCAACCAGTCGAGATTCAGGGGGAGCATCGGCTCGTAGCCGCGATTTTACCATTTCAATATACCAATCGCAGAAGTCACCCCAGATGAAATCATAAAGTCCTTTGGCAGCTTCTCCTAATCCGTAATTGTCAAGATATTCGTTAGTTTGACGCGCCACTTGCTGGAACCGAGAGAGAATCCAGCGATCGCTTAACTCCAACCCCCCGTCCGTCATTTCCAGTAAATCCAACGGTGAACCCAACTCTTGCGGTGTTTTCCCGTCCAAATTCATCATCACAAACCGTGCTGCATTCCACAGTTTATTTGCAAAGTTCCGCGACGCCTCTACCGAAACCGACTCATCTTTCTTACGGTCATATTCTAACCGGATATTTTGACCCGCACCCGCTACTTCCCGAATCAAGGCATAACGCAGCGCGTCAGTGCCGTACTTATCGATCAGCAACAGAGGATCAATACCGTTATTTTTAGACTTAGACTGCTTCTGACCGTTTTCATCTAATACTAGCCCGTGAATGTAGACATCTTTAAACGGCATCTTCTGGGTAAAATGCCCCGCCATCAGCGTCATCCGCGCTACCCAAAAGAAGATGATGTCAAATCCTGTAACCAGTGTGGTTGTTGGATAATAGGTTTTGAAGTCTACTGTTTCCTCTGGCCATCCCAGCGTGGAAAACGGCCACAAACCGGAAGAAAACCAGGTATCTAACACATCTGGGTCTTGAATAATCTTGACTTCTTGACCAAATTGTGCTATTGCTTTCTCTTGTGCTTCTGCCTCACTCCGTGCCACGACAAAGGGCGTACTATCAGTAATCTCGCCTCCAGTTTCACTCACAGCATACCAAGCCGGAATTTGATGTCCCCACCACAACTGGCGCGAAATACACCAATCTTTGAGATTTACCAACCAGTCGCGATAAACCTTCGTCCAGCGTTGAGGAACGAATGCGGGTGAATTCTGTTCATCCAAAAACGCTAAGGTGTCGTCAGCTAGGGGTTGAATTTTGACAAACCACTGCGTGGAGAGGAGAGGTTCAACGGGGACTTTTCCGCGATCGCTATAAGGAACAGTATGCTTATAATCCTCAATCTTAACCAGAACCCCATCTTCCTCCAACCGTTTCACCACATTCTTCCGGGCATCAAAACGGTCTTGCCCCTGAAACTCCCCAGCGTTTTGGTTTAAAGTGCCATCCTTATTCATAATGTTAATGAATGGCAAATCGTGGCGCTTGCCCATCTCAAAATCATTCGGGTCATGAGCTGGTGTCACCTTCACGCAACCCGTCCCAAAGCCAGGATCAACCAACTCATCAGCAATAATTGGAATTTCCCGCCCAATAATTGGCAGCCTCAGCATCTTACCGATTAAATGTTGATAACGCTCATCCAAAGGATTGACCGCTACTGCTGTATCACCAAGCATTGTTTCCGGGCGCGTCGTCGCCACCTCCACATTTCCACTACCATCAGCAAGAGGATAACGGAAGTGCCACAAATGCCCATTCACCTCCTGATTATCCACCTCCAAATCAGAAACAGCCGACTGGGAAGCGGGACACCAATTCACCAAATACTCGCCCCGGTAAATCAGTCCCTCCTCGTATAGTTGAACAAAGGCTTCTAGTACCGCTTTGGATAAGCCTTCATCCATCGTAAAGCGTTCCCGCGACCAATCCACCGAAACCCCAAGACGTCGCAGTTGATTAACAATCGTACCCCCAGATTCCTCTTTCCACTGCCAAGCACGTTCGAGATAGTTCTCGCGTCCCAATTCATTGCGGGTTTTGCCTTCTGCCTTGAGTTGCTTATCCAGTATTGCCGATACCGCAATACTGGCGTGGTCGGTTCCAGGTAGCCAGAGGGTATTGCGCCCTTTCATGCGGTGGTAGCGCACCAGGGTATCAATCAGGGCACTCTCGAAGGCATGACCCATATGCAAGCTGCCCGTGACGTTGGGCGGCGGAATCACGATGCAGTAAGGTTCTCCCTTGTGATTGGGGTCTGCTTTAAAGATTTGGTGTTCTTCCCAAAACTTCTGCCATTTGGCTTCGGTGGTGGTGGGGTCGTATTGGGTAACTCGGCTGGGGTTCGTTGCGGTCATTCTGGGAACAATAACAATAAAAGAGGATGAGCTTACCTAAATTTTGCCACAGGCGGGGTAAGGCTTTGATAAGAATGAACCGCACTCCTCGAACAGAGAAGGAAGTTGAGGGGGATGTGATGATGCGATCGCTAATTTATCAGAAATCGCGTAGTCTCTGTTCTAGGAACCCTAGTGTTAATACTCTACAGGGTTTCACCGCCATCGAATGTCAAGATGCACTTTAGACTTGCGGGGCTTAGTCTTCCTAATAATGTCACAGTTCAATGTTTTTGGTTCCTCTGAGTAGTTGGGTTTTGCTTTTTTTGTGATGAATTTGGCAATTCCCTAGCCTAGTTCAGCTTCTAGCTATTAGCTACGTTAGCGTCATAGGTGCTTGGATGTTGGGGTTGGGATGGAGAAAAGCGATTTTGATGTAATGGTTAACTAGGAAGGCAATCACGCTTTTACGCTAGTGAGTAATGAGTCAATTCAGCAGCGCTGAGAGCATTAATGAAATGAGTAATGCAAAAGTTGTTATCTGGGGTGATGTCGCTTACGCTGCCAGAATTGCATTTGCGGAAACTGTAGGGCAGGAATGGGAAGCATTGGAATGGACTTGGCAGGCATGGGAAATCCTAATCCAAGCCGGACTTGCAACATATTCAACTAAAATCGAACTCTACAAAGTAGTAGTACGATTTATGGCTCTTGTTGGATTTTATCTGGAATTTTGTAATGAATACCGTTGGGAGGATTGGC